>JABWBI010000052.1 GCA_013360565.1 Candidatus Sumerlaeia bacterium
CTCGACTTTCGCCATGAGGGCCTGCGGCTCGAAGGGCTTGGTGATGAAGGCGTCGACGCCCGTGGCCATCTTCCACACGGCGTCGCCGGTGTCGCTGTTCCGGGTCGAGGCGGTCATCATGCAGATGGGAATCCCGGCCGTCGCGGCGTCGGCGCGCAGGTGCTCAACGACGGACAGCCCGTCGAGCTTGGGCATCATGATGTCGAGCACCACGAGCGCCGGCCGCTCGCGGGCGATCTCGGCCAGCGCCTCCTCGCCGTTGCCCACAGCGGTGACGTCCCAGCGGAGGCGGAGGTACTGCGTAAGGATCTCGCGCAGCTCCGGGTCATCGTCGGCGAGGACAATGCGCGCCACCTCGTCAGTCACTCCCCACGAGTCTGAGATCGGCGTACCGCTCGAGCAGTTCCACGAGCTCGTCTCCCTCGAATCGCACGACGAGGCGGCGCAGCGAGCCCTCGCCCTTCACACCGAGCACCGTCCCGACGCCGAAGACGCCGTGCTCGACGCGTTGCCCCGTGCGGTGTTCCCGGCGCGACTCTCCCGGCGGAGGCGCGGCAGGTGCAACGGTTTTCTGCGCCTGGCGCGGCGTGAGGAACGGGCGCCGGGCGACCGCGTGGCCCTCGGCGAGCACCTCCGGCGGGATCTCGCGGAGAAACATCGACGGGACACTCCACTGGACCTGGCCGTGCAGCATCCGCGACTGCGCGTGGCAGAGGTAGACACGCCGCCGCGCCCGCGTCAGCCCCACGTAGAAAAGGCGGCGCTCCTCTTCGAGGCCGCGCCCCTCCTCGACGGCGCGGCGGTTCGGGAAGATCGGCTCCTCGAGGCCGGCCAGGAAGACGATGTCGAACTCCAGCCCCTTCGCACAGTGGAGCGTCATGAGGCTGACGCAGTCCGCGCCGGGGTCGTAGCCGTCGGTCGCCGACTCGAGCGCGATCTTCTCCAGATAGCCCTCCAGCCCCGCCTCAGGGCGCAGGGTCTGGTACTCGCTGAGCGACTGGTCGAGCGCCGCGACGTTCTCCTCGCGCGCGGAGAAGCCGAGGGGATCGGACTGGCGAAGCGCCTCCAGGTAGCCGGTCTCGGCGAGAATCCGCTGCAGCAGATCGGGCAGTCCCACGCCTCCAGCGGCGAGCCCCTGCCACGTCTCCACGCTCTCGGCGAAACCGGCGAGAGCCGTCGCGGCCTTGCCCTTCAGCTCCCCGGCCCCGAGCATGGCCCTCAGGGTCTGCCAGAGACTGGACCCGCGCTCCTCCGCCAGGGTCACGATCTGGCGCAGCGTCTTGTCGCCGACGCCCCGGCGCGGCATGTTGATGATGCGGAGAAACGCCACGGCATTGCTGGGGTTCGCCACCAGCTGGAGGTAGGCGACGAGGTCCTTGACCTCGCGCCTCTCGAAGAAACGGACCGCGCCGTAGACGCGGTGGGGAACTCCCGCCTCGAGCAGGCGCTCCTCGAAGACGCGCGAGAGCGCGTTGATGCGGTAGAACACCGCCATCTCCCGGAGCGGCACGCCCTGCCGCTGCAGGCGCTCGATCTCCTCGACGATGCGCTGCGACTCCTCGTGCTCGTTGGCGCCCCGGAGGATCTCGATCGGGTCGCCGTCCCCGCTGCCGGTCCACAGCGTCTTGCCCAGGCGCTCGGTGTTGTTCGCGATCACGGCCGACGCCGCGCGCAGAATGTTGCCCGTCGAGCGGTAGTTCTGCTCGAGCTTGACCACCTTCGCCCCGGGGTGGTCGCTCTGGAACGACAGGATGTTGGAGAGGTCGGCGCCGCGCCAGGAGTAGATCGACTGGTCCTCATCGCCCACGACGCACAGGTTGTGATGCGACCCGCTGAGGAGCTTCACGAGGCGGTACTGCACGGCGTTCGTGTCCTGGTACTCGTCGACCATGACATGGCCGAAGCGGCGCTGGTAGTGTTCGCGGCGCTCGGCGTCCGACTCCAGCATCTTCACGACGCACCCGAGCAGGTCCTCGAAGTCGAACGCATCGCTCTCCTCGATCCGCCGCTGGTAGTGGCGGTAGACCTGCACGGTCCACTCGTCCTCGGGGCGCGGCAGACTTGCCATCATGTCGTCCGGCCCCTCCAGGCGCATCTTGGCCTGGTTGATCTGCCACTGGGCGTAGCCGGGCGGGCAGTCCTCCGCCCGCAGGCCGAGGGTCTTGAGCACGTCTTTGATGAGCCCGAGTTGATCGGACTCGTCGACGATCGTGTACCGCCCGGTGCGCCCCACACGGGGCGCATCGGTGCGCAGGATGCGCGCGCACAGCGAGTGAAACGTGGCGATGGGCAGATGCAGATGAGCGCGGCCCAGCAGCTGCTCGACGCGAGTGCGCATCTCCTCGGCCGCTTTGTTGGTGAACGTCGCCGCGAAGACGCCCTGCGGGCTGACGCCCTGCTCGCGGATGAGCCAGGCGATGCGGTGCGTGATGACACGTGTCTTGCCGCTCCCCGCGCCGGCGATGATGAGCAGCGGCCCGCCGGGGTGTGTGACGGCCTCGCGCTGCGGGGGGTTGAGCCCCGCGAGGAGATCCGCAGGGCCGCTCACGCGCCGCCCTCCGCGAGGGCGACGTTCTCGCGCATGTGGTCGAGGCTCAGGCCGCCGATGACCATCGAGCTCACGCCCGGCAGAGCCAGGACGGTGGGAATCGCTTCCGAGGGCGGCGCGTGACCGGAGGCGAGCCCCTTCTTGACCACAACGCCGACGCCGCGCCGCTGCGCCTCGGCCGCGGCCTCCGCGTGACTGAGGTCGCCCGGGTGCAGCGTCACCATGAGCACGTCCGCCCAGGCCAACGCCTCGCGCGCACCCTCGACCGTCTTGCCCGAGAAGCCCAGCAGGCGCACACGGCCCTGGTGCCTCTGCTCGCGCATCTTCTCGATGATCCCCGTCTCGCGCTGAATCTCCAGGTCACGCCCGTCGGAGTGGATGAACAGAATGTCGATCACATCCGTGCGAAGCCGGCGCAGGCTGCGCTCGACGCTCGCGGCGACGTTCTCGAAGTCGTGGGTCGAGCCCTCCTCCGTGAAGGTCTCCCCGACCTTGGTCGAGAGAACGAACTCAGCACGGCGGTGCGCGATCGCGCGGCCGATGCGCTCCTCGCTCAGTCCGTAGGCGGGCGCCGTGTCGATGTAGTTGATGCCCAGGTCGAGCACCCCGTTGAGCAGGCGCGCAGCCTCCGTCTCGGCCGGCAGCGCGTAGCTCTGCGGATACTTGATGTCCCGGTTGCGGCCGATCTTGAAGGCCCCGAAACCGATCGGTGTGACGCTCAGGCCGGACGTTCCAAGGGGTCGGTGAACCACGGGCGGTCTCTCTCTTCCCAGGGCGGCAGGGCCACCGTGGGGCGGGGCCAGGACTCGGGGATGGTGACGGGCGGCAGGCCGGCGGGCGCCGACAACTCGGCCGCCACGCGCTCGGCGAGCCGGGGGGCGAGGACCAGCTTGGTCGGCCAGGCGGTGATCACGCCGCCCTCGCGGAGCACCGAGACGTCTTCGGGCCGCTGCCCGGAGCCACTGCGCTGCTCGGCGCGGTCCACCCGGTACGTGGACCACGCCAGACCGTCCAGCGTCAAGCCGGGTAGCACGGCGTGCAACTCCTTTCTGGCGTGCGCGATGAGCGATGCCTCGTCCATGCCCACGCCGTCCTCGGCGATCTGGCCGCCGATCTGCCAGACGGTCTCGCCGCCGGCCGTCTCGTCCCAGGTGACCGTGACACGTGTCCTCATGCCATCGATGCAGTGGCCGTTGAAGCGCGCCAAGTGCTTCCTGCGCACGAGGACCATGTGCAGCGGCCGGCGCTGCATGGCCCCGGGCGGAAGTCCTGCCATCTCTCGCAGCCGCTCATTGCCGGCACCCGCACAGAAAATGAGGGAGCGCGGCTCGAACGTCAGCGGATCGCCGCCCGCCGCAACTCGCACCACCCCGTGGTCAATCGAGAGGGAATCGCCGTCGAACTTCAGCAGCGAAGCGGTGAGACGCCGGGCGAGGGTCTCCACCAGGCTGGGCGGCGACAGCACGGGTTCCTCGACGCGGTGAACGGACCGGCAGGCCGCCAGAATCGCCGGCCGGTCGGCGGGTTTCACCTTCCGGGGTCTGGACACCATGCCAACGCGCGCGCCCTGCAGGCCGAGGAAGGACATCAACGAGCGCGTGGTCCAGAGATGGCAGGCCTCACCGCGCATCCGCGTGGGCGAGAGATCGGGTTCGCGCCGGCCGGCGAGGCAATCGCACCAGACCTGCGGCATCTCGGCAATGACGGACGCCGTGCCGGGGATCTTGCCGCCGAGCGTGTACTTCACGCCGCTGTGGATGATGCCCTGCGAGCCGATCGTCTGGCCCGCGCCGAGCGCCTCGGCCTCCAGCAGCACGCACCGGTACCCGAGGCGGAGGAGATGGTCGAGGGTCCAGAGGCCCGCGATGCCGCCCCCGAAGATCAGCGCGTCGAGGCGCATCACGCCGCCGGCGTCACGCCAGCGCCTGCGCCAAGCGGAATTCGTCGTGGACGGCGCGGACGGCCCTCTCGAGGTCGGCCTCGGCGACGAGGCACGAGATCTTGATCTCGCTGGTGGAGATCGACTCGATGTTCACCCCCGCCTGCGCGAGGGCGCGGAACATGCGCGCCGCGACGCCCGAGTGCGTCCTCATGCCGACACCGACGATGGAGACCTTGGCGATCTTGTCGTCGACCTTCACCTCGCGCGCCCCGATCTCCTTGGCCTTGCGCTGCACCGTCTCGTAGGCCTCCCGGAGGTCGTCGCGCGGCACGGTGAACGAGATGTCGTTGAGGCCGTCGGCGGCGACGTTCTGGAGAATGACGTCGACATTGATGTTCGCATCGGCGACGGCGCCGAGCAGCTCCCCGGCGATGCCCGGGCGGTCGGGCACCCCGAGCACATTGATCTTGGCCTCGGACCGCTGCGCGGCCACGCCACTGACGAGGATCTCTTCCATGTCCGGTGTCTCCTCCACAATCATGGTGCCCAGGCTCGCGGGCAGGAACGTCGATCGCACACGCAGGGGGACCCTGAATTTCTTGGCGATCTCGACCGACCGCGAGTGCAGCACCTTCGCGCCGAGGGCCGCGAGCTCGAGGCACTCGTCGTACGAGATCCTCTCGAGCTTGCGCGCCTCGGGCACGATCCGCGGGTCCGTCGTGAAGACTCCGTCGACGTCGGTGTAGATGTCGCACACGTCCGCCTTCAGCGCGGCGGCCAGCGCGACGGCGGTCGTGTCGGAGCCGCCCCGGCCGAGCGTCGTGATCTCGCCCCGGGGCGTCATCCCCTGGAAGCCGGCGACGATGGCCACCTTGCCCTGATCGAGGGCCTCGCGCAGGACAGAGTCGTCGATCTGAAGAATCTTCGCCTTGCCGTGCGCCTCGTCCGTCATCATGCGCACCTGTGGCCCGGTGAAGCTGACGGCGTCGCACCCCTCGGCCTGAAGTGCCATCGCCAGGCAGGCGATGGAGATCTGCTCACCCGTCGCCAGAAGCATGTCCATCTCGCGCGGGTGAGGCCGCTCGTTGATCTCGCGCGCGAGCTTGATGAGATTGTCGGTCGTCTTGCCCATCGCCGAGACCGCGACGACGACATCGTGCCCGCGCCGCCTCTCGGAGAGAACTATCTGCGCGACGGCTTTGATCTTCGCCGCGTCGGCCACCGACGAACCGCCGAACTTCTGCACCACGACGCCCATGGGGGTCTGACTCGCTCCACTGCGGATGTGTTGAACGCCAAGAGCTACCGTCGCGTGCACCCGCTGTCAAGACGGAGCGCGGATTCCCCCGGATTTCGCGAAATCCCCTCCGGCGCTCAGTCCAGCGGAACTCCTGGCCGGTTCTCCTCGCCCGGGTTGACGGGGATCGTCGCCTGATCCTCCAGGAACGGCGAGGGAGCCGTCCCGGCAGGCGGCTGGAGAATGTAAGGGAGCGTGATCGTCTCCGGCACACCGGCCCCCGGGAAGGTGACGAGAATCCGGTCGCCCGTATCCAGCTCCCAGGTCCGCTCCCAGGCCCCGTGGCCCGGACTCTCGACACGGATGGTGTGAATCCCGGGGGGAAAGGAGACCGAAGGCGAGGTCGTGCCGGCCAGCTGGCCATCGAGGAACACCGACGCGTCCGGCGGGACGCTCGCGAGGACGACCTGACCGGTCTCCTCCTTGTCCGGGGTCTGCGTCCACGCAAACGGCGAGAGGACGGCGGTCGCGAGCGGAAGCCAAAGACGCGGCATGATCCGGAATCCCCTCGCACGCACACTGCCGCACCCCGCCACGGAGCGCAACGGGTCAGAGCAGCGCGGCGGCGGCGGCCCGGCCGGCGACATGGCCGCTCGCCCACGCCCACTGGAAATTGAAGCCTCCGATCCGGCCATCGACATCCAGGATCTCACCGCAGAGATGGAGCCCCGGCACGCGGCGCGACTCCATGGTCCGCATGCTCACCTCGCGCAGGTCCACGCCTCCGGCCGTGGTCTCGGCGTACGAGTAGCCTCGGCTCCCTGTCACCTGGAGCGGCAGCTCGGTCAGCCGCTGGGCCAGCTCCTCGCGCTGGTCGCGGCGAAGCTGGGACATCGCCGGGAGTCCTTCGGCGAGGAGGCGTGCCCAGCGCGCGGGGAGCACTTCGCCGAGGACCGTCGCGGGCAGCGCCCGGGGCTGCGCCTTGGCCTGGGCGAGAAGCCACGCGTCTGCCTCACTCGTCTGCCTCCAGCGTGGCTGCCCGAGAGTCACGGTGTCGGCCGGGCAGGTCAGGCGCGAGCGCAGCAGGTGGCGCGAGAAGTCCAGCACCGCCGGGCCGCTCAGCCCGAAGTGGGTGAACAGAATTGGACCGGCCGCTTCGTGCCGCAACCCGCCCGGATGGACGCGCAATCTCAGACGCCCCTCGATCACCAAGCCGCTGAGCTCACGGAATCGTCCCCCCGGGGAGGGACCGGGGAGGAGCACCAGAGGCACGAGCGCGGGCGTCGCCGGCACGACGGTGTGGCCCAGGCAACGCATCCAGTGGAGGCCGAGGCCGTCGCTGCCGGACTTCGGCAGAGACAGGCCCCCCGTCGCGACAATCAGGCGCCGGGCAGACAGCGTGCCGAGGGAGCCGGTCTGCACGCGAAACCCCTCATCCCCGCGGTTGATCTCCTCCACCCGCGCGCCGGGGATCAGGCGGACGCCGGCCTGCGCCACGCGGGCGAGCAGGGCTTCGAGCACGGTCTCCGCCCTGTCGGAGACGGGGAAGTACTTGCCCGTCGACTCCAGCTTGAGCGCGACACCCAGGCTCTCCATCCACGCGACGGTGTGCGACTCGTCGAAGGTGCGCAGGACCCGGCGGATCAGCGGCCGCGGCCCGCCCCAGTAGTCGTCCTCCGTCACCGTCTGATGGGTCACGTTGCAGCGTCCGCCGCCGCTGACGAGGATCTTGGCGCCGGGCCGCTTGGCGCTGTCGAGCAGAACGATCCTCAGCCCCGCGCCTTGGGCCGCCTCGCCGGCGAAGATGGCCGCCGCGAGGCCGGCCGCTCCGGCGCCGACGATGACAAGGTCCGCTTGCACCGGGAGCGAGCATGGCCGCCCGCGGGCGCGAGATCACGCAAAAAGCGATGGCGTCACCAGCGGAAGGCACGCCCGTTGCGCCACCAGGTGACCTCGTTGTTGCCGAAGGCGGTCGAGAGGATGTCCGGGTACTCGTCCTCGTCGAGAAACTCGACACAGACCCCCGAGGCCTCGAGATAGTCGTTGGACAGGACGCGGCGGGTGAAGCGCATGTAGCCGTCGTTCTCGTACCACGCGACGGTGTTGATCGCCCGGGCGGCCGCGGCGAAGTCGATGTCACCGTCGGTGTCGATGTCCGCCGCGAATACCGAGCAGACCCCCGGGAAGCTGGTGTCGATCGTGCGCGTCGACGAGAACGTGTAGTTGCCCATGTTCGCCCACCAGACGATCGAGTTCGACCCCTCGGCCGCGCACAGGATGTCGAGGTCGCCGTCGCGGTCCATGTCGACGACCTGAATGCACCGCGGCCCCTGGACGGTCGTGCTCACGGGGCGCTGGGTGAAGGCCTCGCTCTGGTTGGTGAACAGGGAGACGCGGTTGCCGCCGTGGGCGGCGGCGACGATGTCGATGTCGCCGTCGCCCTCGAAGTCGATGGTCCGGCAGGAGACCGGGTTGTTGAAGCCGCTGACGATGGAGATGGGGATGAAGTCGGGGTAGGGCTGCGGGGGCGCGGAGGGCACACGCTCGAACCAGTGAATGTGATTGTCGGTCGGCGAGCCCGCGACGATGTCCAGGTCGCCGTCGAGGTCGATGTCGCCCACGGCCACGCCGGAAGTCCCCGCGATCTGATTGCTGACCGGCCACTGCTCCCAGGTGCGCAGCTGAGTCTGGGGATCGAGTTTCTGGTGCCACCAGGCCAGGTACTGAAGCGGCGATGAGATCACGATGTCCCGGCCGTAGAGGGCGATCTGGTCGAGGCCGGCGAAGCCACCGATGTTCTGGCGCGTGAAGCCGCCGCGCCCGTTGGCGTAGAAGACCGACAGGGCACCGTTCGAGCCGCCGGCGATGACGTCGGGGATGGCGTCCTCATTGATCAGACCCGTGATGACCTCCTCGGCCCCCGCGAAGTTGCCCGCGAGCCCGTTGCGGTCGAAGCCGCGCCAGATGTTCGTCAGCTCCATCGACTGGTTCCCCAGTCCGGCGTAGATCGTGTTGTCGAAGTGAAACTGCTCGGGGCCGGAGATGAACGATGCCAGCGTGGGCAGGTGCCGGAAACGAAACGCCAGCATGGGGCCGAAGGAGCCGTAGGGGATCGACGTCGCCAGATCCGACGGGTTGGGACTGCGCAGGTCGAAGGTGTACTCCTGGCTCGCCCAGTTGTAGCTCGCCGTCACCGTCCAGTCCGGGATGATGCCGCCGCTGCCGCGCGTGACGAGCTCGTGCTGCAGATGGCGCGGCGTCCGGATGCGGAAGACGATGCGCCGCACGTTGCGCGGGATGTACTCGGCGCGCAGATAGATCTTCGCCTCGCCGCTGACGGGCTCGGTGCCCACGAGGCGGAGGGCGCCGGCGAACGTGTTGCCGGCATAGTTGGCCGGGACGTAGGGACCGGGGCCGAGATAGATCGCCTCGCTGCCCTCGTGGCGGACCTGGAAACCGGGGAGAAACGGCGTCGTGTCGCGCCGCAGCGTCGCCCAGCGCAGGGTGTACTGCCCCGCGAGGTCGGCGATGATGCGGTAGAAGGCGTCGGTCATCTCCGTCAGGTTGTCTGCCTCGTAATACTCGCCGTTCGTCGCGGCGGTCAGCCGCTGCAGCTCGGTTGGGTCGAGCTCCGCGCCGAAGCCGATGCAGTAGATCTTCACGCCACGGGCGACGGCCTCGTCGCTGATCTCCTCGGGCGTGTGAATGCTCGACTCGTCGACACCGTCGGAGAGAAAGACGATGAACCGGCGCTCGTCACGCCGGTTCGCGGCGCCGAACTGCTCGACCGCCGCGTAGACCGCATCCCAGCAGTGTGAGTTGCCCGGCGACTGCTGCACCTGGTCGAACCAGATGCGGTCGATGCGATCGTTGAGGGCCTGGGCACTGGTCGTGAAGTTGCTCACCATCTGCGGGTCGTCATCGGAGTGAAACTCGAAGATCCCCGTCTGCGCGTCCTCGTTGAGCGCGGCGATGAAGACCCGGCAGCCGTCCTGCATGGTCTCGACCGCGTCGGAGAGGCCGTCGCCGTCGCTGTCGCCGTTCGCCAGCGACGCCATCGACAGGGAGTAGTCGAGGACGAGAAACGAGCGCAGCACCTTGCTCGCCGAGCCCGCCAGAAGCACCGCCGTCTCCGTGGGGCTGATCGGGTTGCCCTGCTCGTACGCCTGGATGTCGAACAGCTCCGGCGCCAGCACGGCCGGGACCCCGCCGCCCTGGCGCATGGTGAAGTGGAAGTCCAGCAGGTAGGGCGGCGAGAAGTCCCATGACACGTCCGAGACGCTGAGGGAGAAGATGTGACTGAGCAGCGAGACGATGTCCGCCGCATCGATCACTCCGTCCTCGTTGTCGTCCGCCCAGGCCGGGGGCACCTCTGCCACACCGGTCAGGTACTCCCCCAATGCCTCCGCGCTGGCGAGCTGGGCGGGGGCTGGCGCGGCATCGACGGCAGAGAGCCAGATGGCCCATGGGAGAATCAGCAGAGTTCGGCGCATCCCGGCACCTCTTCGCGGCTCCTGTGATGCATGCGATAGCACATATGATGTGTATATCGTCAATTGAAATCGCCAAATATGCGCCAAAGATGCCACTATCATCACAGTTGTGGAGACAAGACGCAGAAAACACGAAGTTGCCCTGGATCTGCCGGAGGGAATGCCTATCCGGTTGACGTGGCCGGGCCTGATGAACAGAGTGTCACCTCATCTTCCACGTGCCAGCCCTGCCGGGAACACCCGCCTTGCCGATCTCCGACGACTCCCTTCGCCCCATCGCCGAGAAAGTGCACGCTGGCCGGCGGCTGTCGTTCGACGACGGCGTGACGCTGTTCCGCTCGTCCGACGTCCACACCGTCCAGCAGCTCGCGCACGGGGTGCGCGTGAGGAAGAACGGCTTCAAGACCTTCTACAATGTCAACGTCCACCTCGAGCCGACGAACGTCTGCATCTACAAGTGCCGCTTCTGCGCGTTCGGCGAGCATCTGCGCGGCGACGACGCCTACACCTGGACCGTCGACGAGGTCCTCGCCCATCTCCGCAAGATCACCCCCGAGCGCGCCACCGAGGTCCACATCGTCGGCGGGCTCCACCCGCGGCTGCACCTCGCGTACTACGAGGAGCTCTTCCGGGCGATCCGGCGGGAGTTTCCCCGGCTCCACATCAAGGCGCTCACCGCTGTGGAGATCGACTACCTCGCCAAGGTCGCCCGGCTGACCCACGCGCAGGTGCTCGAGCGGCTCATCGCCGCGGGTCTGCAGTCGATGCCCGGCGGCGGCGCCGAGATCTTCGCGCAGGAGATCTGGGATCAGATCTGCCCCGAGAAGCCCGGCGCCGGCAACTACCTCGCCGTCCACCGCACGGCCCACCGCCTCGGGCTCCGGTCGAACTGCACGATGCTCTACGGCCACCTCGAAGACGTTGAGCACCGGGTCGATCACATGATCCGTCTGCGCGCGCTCCAGGACGAGACGGGCGGTTTCCAGACCTTCATCCCGCTGGCCTTCAACCCCATCAACACGGACCTCGAAGAGCGCGGGTGGACGTCCGGCCTCGACGACCTCCGCACCGTCGCCGTCGCGCGCCTCATGCTCGACAACTTCGACCACATCAAGACCTACTGGATCATGGTCGGCGAGAAGACCGCGCAGGTGGCCCTCGCCTGGGGCGCCGACGACATCGACGGCACCGTCACCGAGGAGAAGATCACCCACGCCGCCGGTGCGCGGACGCCGCAGGCGCTCACGGTCCGGGAGATCGAGCGGCTCATCCGCGAGGCGGGATTCGAGCCCGTCGAGAGGGACACACTCTACCGCGAGCTGAGCCCGCCCGCACGAGCGCCCGAGGGCGCGGGCGCCGCCACCCGGACCCCACGAGTCGCGACTCACGGTTCACGCCGCATGTCCTTCGACGAGGCGCTGGAGCTCATGGAGCACTGCCGCGACCTCGGGGCCCTCGGCGAGGCGGCGCACGCCGTGCGTCTGGCGAAGCACCCCGAACCCGTCGTGACGTACATCGTCGACCGCAACATCAACTACACGAACGTCTGCACGGAGTACTGCAAGTTCTGTGCGTTCTACCGTCCGCCCAGGCACAGCGAGGGCTACGTGCTCGACCGCGAGACGCTCGCGCGCAAGAGCGAGGAGCTCCTCGCGGGCGGTGGCCGCCAGATTCTGCTGCAGGGGGGAATTCACCCCGACCTCAGGATCGAGTGGTACGAGGACCTGCTCCGCTGGTTCGGGCGCGAGTTCCCCGAGCTGCACATCCACGGCTTCTCGGCGCCGGAGATCTACCGCTTCGCCGAGATCAGCGGCATCTCCCTCGAGGAGACCATCGCGCGCCTGCGCGACGCGGGCCTGCGCTCGATCCCCGGGGGCGGCGCCGAGATCCTCACCGAGTCGACGCGCCGGCGCATCTCGCCGCTCAAGATCACGACGGACCAGTGGACCGAGGTGATGACGACCGCGCATCGGCTGGGCCTGCGCTCGTCGGCGACGATGGTCATCGGCCTCGGCGAATCGATGCGCGAGCGCATCGAGCACCTCGACCTCATCCGCCGCGTGCAGGACGAGACGGGCGGCTTCACCGCGTTCATCGTCTGGACCTTCCAGGAGGACCACACCCCCCTCAAGGGCAAGGTCGAGCTCGCGGGCGCCTCCGAGTACCTGCGGGTCCTCTCTCTCGCACGCCTGTATCTCGACAACGTGGAGAACATGCAGTCCTCCTGGGTGACTCAGGGCGACAAGATCGGCCAGATGGCCCTCTTCCACGGGGCCAACGACATGGGGTCGACGATGTTCGAGGAGAACGTCGTCAGCGCTGCGGGGACCACGTATTCCCTCGACGCGCGCGCCATTGAGCGGGTGATCCGCACCGCCGGCTTCCGCCCGCAGCAGCGCGACTTCTTCTACCACTGGGTCGAGCCCCGGGTGCCGGTGATGGCCTGAGCGAGGGCTTGCGCCCCACCCTGGGCCGAGCCCAGAGCGGCTCAGACTGGTCGAAGGCGAAGCTCTCCCCCGCTCCCCCGGTGGCGCCGCGACTGTGCGGGACTCGCCCGGCTCACCCCCACCCGAGCATCCGGCCGCCCTGGTACACGATCAGAGAGGCCACGTAGGCGAGTGTGGTCATGTAGGCGAATTGGATCAGGGGCCACTTCCAGGAGTTCGTCTCGCGGCGGACGACGGCGATCGTCGACATGCACTGAAGTGCCAGCACGAAGAAGACGAGGATCGACACGCCCACGAGCGGCGTGAACAGCGGCGAGCCGTCCGGCCACGTGTCCGCGCGCATCGCCTCGCTCACCGTCT
This sequence comes from Candidatus Sumerlaeia bacterium, assembly GCA_013360565.1. Lineage (GTDB taxonomy): Bacteria > Sumerlaeota > Sumerlaeia > JABWBI01 > JABWBI01 > JABWBI01. The sequence continues at coordinate 12,968 of JABWBI010000052.1, forward strand.
GAGGCGTGTCCTCGGCGGCCCCCTCGTCGATGCTGTAGACAATGCCCATTGTCGACACGAGCACCTCGCGCGCGGCGAAGGACGCGATGAGGCCGATGCCGATCTTCCAGCCGAAGCCGAGCGGCCTGACCACCGGCTCGATGATGTGGCCCAGGCGGCCGGCGTAGCTCGCGCGGAGCGTCGCGTTGTTCTCCTCGAGGGCGAGCTGGCTGAGGGCGGCTTCGGCCCCGGCCCCGCCCCCG
>JABWBI010000053.1 GCA_013360565.1 Candidatus Sumerlaeia bacterium
CCGACGGCGCTGCCGTCGCGCTCTCGATCGCGAGGACGAGCGGAGCGATCAGAGCCCCGCGCTCGTCCGCAACCATTCGACGAGCGTCGTCCAGTGGCGGGCGAGGTGCCGGGAGAGATCGTTCCAGAAGGCGAGGCCCATGAGCAGCAGCGTCAGCCCGCGCCACAGGACCGGGAGTGCGGGCTCTTCGGGCAGAGGAGAGTCAGTGACCGCCGGTTCGCTCATCGGGAGAGCGCGGCCTCAGGACTTGGAGGCCCGTTCGCGCAGGAGCTCGACGAGGCCGCGCAGAGCGAGCTCGTAGGACCGGGCGCCGAAGCCCGAGATCTGGCCGACGCACATCGGTGCGAGGTATGACGTGTGGCGAAAGGGCTCGCGAGCGTGGATGTTGGAGAGATGGACCTCGACGGCGGGGATCTGGACGCCCGCGATGGCGTCACGCAGCGCGATCGACGTGTGCGTGAGAGCGCCGGGGTTGAGCAGGAGGCCATCGGTCTTCCCGCGCGCGGCATGAATGGCATCGATGAGGGCGCCCTCGTGGTTGCTCTGAAAGCACTCGACCTCAGCGCCGAGCTCTCTCGCCACCTTGGCCAGATGGGCGTCGATGTCCGCGAGCGTCTGGTCGCCGTAGATGGAGACCTCACGGGTGCCGAGGAGATTGAGGTTGGGGCCGTGGAGGACGAGGATTCGCATCAGGAGATCGCTCCGCGGGCGCGGCAGACGCGCTCGACGAGATCGAGGGGCACATCGCCGCGGATGATGACCTCGCCGATGCGCGTGGGCAAGACAAAGCGCAGGTGGTCGCCCTGCACCTTCTTGTCGAGACGCATGGCCTCGAGGAGGCGGGGCCAGGGCATCGCGGGGATGCGGACGGGCAGCTGGGCGGCACGGCAGAGGGCCTCGATGCGGGCGGGGACCTCCGGCGGGCAGGTTTTCAGCTCGGCGGCCATCTCCGCAGCGACGACCATGCCGATGGCGACACACTCGCCGTGATGAAGGTCGTGGTAGCCCCCTGCGTTCTCCACCGCATGCCCCACGGTGTGGCCGAAGTTCAGAATCATGCGGCGGCCGGTGGTCTCGCGCTCGTCCTCGGCGACGACGGCGGCCTTGATCTCGCAGGATCGGCGGACACAGAGGGTGAGGAGGTCCTCCGCCGGTTCGGCCAGCGCGGGGGCCGCCTCCAGGGCGTCAAAGAGGCCGGGATCGGCGATGACTCCGTGCTTGATGACTTCGGCCATGCCGGCGTGACGGCCACGCGGCGGAAGCGTTCGCAGGGCATCGAGATCGGCCAGGACGAGCCGGGGCTGCCAGAAGGCGCCGACGAGGTTCTTGCCACGCGGCGTGTTGATCCCCGTCTTGCCACCGACACTCGCGTCGACCATGGCGAGGAGAGAAGTGGGAATCTGGACGAAGTCGATCCCCCGGAGGTGAATCGCCGCGGCGAATCCGGCGAGATCGCCGACGACTCCTCCGCCGAGGGCGACGAGGCACCCCTGGCGGGGGATGCGGGCGGCGAGCATCTGATCGATGACGGCCTGGAGAGTGGAGAAGCTCTTGCTCGCCTCTCCGTCGGGAACCTCAATGAGAGTCGTCTCGATGCCCTTGGCGCGGAAGGAGCCGGCGACGGCGGGGACATGGTGCCGTGCGACGGGGGGCTGAGTGACGATGGCGACGTGGGTGGGGCGGCAGACTTCGAGAGTGTGGTCGGCCGCACGGGCGAGGAGGCCGGTTCCGATGACGATGGGATAGGATCGATCCGCGAGGGAGACGGTGATGCGGGTGGGCGGGGTCACGGGGTGCGTCCCGGCATGAGATGGAGGATGGCCTCGGCAACCTCGGCCACCCCTAGGTCCGACGTGTCCACCGTGTGGTGCGCCATGGCATAGAGCGGCGCACGGAGGGCGAGGAGATCGTGAATCCTGGCGAGGGGGTTCTCAGTCTGGAGAAGAGGGCGCCCTGTGTCACCGCCGCAGCGGGAGAGGATGACCTCCGGCCGGGCGGCGAGATTGACCACCATCCCGAGCTCGCGCAGGGCGCGGATGTTGTCGACCCGCATCACGCATCCGCCGCCGGTGGCGACGACGGCGTCCTTGGTGCCGGCGAGGGCACGGATGACCTGGGTCTCCAGGTCCCGGAAGTGGGGTTCGCCCTCCTCCGCGAAGATGGCCGGGATCGGCTTGCCCGCGCGCTGGACGATGAGTGCATCGGTGTCGAGGTGCTGCCAGCCCAGCTGCCCCGCGAGAATCTGGCTCACGGCCGACTTGCCGGTGCCCATGAAGCCGACGAGCACGATGGCGGGGGGGGACGTCATCGCCTCGCGATCTGCCGGAGGTAGCCGAGGTGGTTGCGGCGGATCTCACGCATCGAATCTCCGCCGAACTTCTCCAAGAACGCCTGCGCGAGCACGATGGCGACGACGGCCTCGCAGATGACCCCGCCCGCGGGCACCGCCGTCGTGTCGCTGCGCTCGCGCACGGCCTTGACGGCCTGGTGCGTCTTGATGTCGACCGAGCACAGCGGGCGCATCAGCGTCGAGATCGGCTTCTGCGCCACGCGGACGACGATCGGCTGGCCGTTGGTGATGCCGCCCTCCAGGCCGCCGGCGTTGTTGCGATTGCGGTCATAGGCGATGTCGAGCGGGCTCCTGCGACGGCGCGGCAGAATCTCGTCGTGGACCTCGGAGCCGAGCCGGCGCGCTGTCTCGAAGCCCATCCCGATCTCGACGCCCTTCATCGCCTGCACGCCCATCAGCGCGCCCGCCAGCCTCGCGTCGAGGCGGTCGCTCCAGTTCATGCACGAGCCCAACCCCGGCGGCGCTCCCACCGCGATGACCTCGTTGACCCCGCCGAGGGTGTCCCCCCGGCGGCGGGCGGCATCGACCGCCTTGAACATCCTGTCACGGACTCGCGGATCGGCACAGTGGAAGTCCGCATCCCTGAGGGCGCGGCTCATGATCTGCGCGTAGGTCAGCCCGTGGCAGTCGGCGTGGATGTCGCCGAGCTGGACCATGTGCGAGAGCACTTCGATGCCGAATTCGCGCAGGAGCTGTTTGCAGATCGCTCCGACAGCGACCTGCGTCGCTGTCGCCCGGGCGCTGGCCCGCTCCAGGACGTTGCGCACGTCGCTGTGGTCCCACTTGAGGATGCCCGCGAGGTCGACGTGCCCCGGCCGCGGCTGCGTGACGGCGGCACCGAGCTTGTCCTTGCGCAGTCGCGCGCGCCGCGCGGCCGTCAGAGGCTCGATGGCCATGCGGTCGCCCCAGTTCTTCCAGTCGGCGTTGCGGACCATGAGTGCCACAGGGGATCCGAGCGTCTTGCCGTGGCGAACTCCGGCCGTGATATCAACGGTGTCGGTCTCGATCTTCATCCGTCCGCCGCGGCCATGGCCCTGCTGGCGCCGGGCGAGCATCGCGTTGATCTCGGCCAAACTCACGTCGAGCCCCGCGGGCAGGCCGCTGACGATCGCCGTCAGCGCCGGTCCGTGACTCTCACCGGCGGTCTGATAGGTCAGTGTCATGCGTGACGCGCCTCCTGGAGCGCACGGTTCATGACAGCGACGTCGGGTTCGTGCCCCGTCCAGAGGGAGAAGGCCTTCGCGCCCTGATGCAGCAGCATCCTCAGGCCGCCGATCGCGGCCCCACCGCGCCGGGACGCTTCCGCGACGAGGGCCGTCTGCCCGTGCGTGTAGACCGCGTCGAACACGTTGATCCCGTCGTGCAGCCAATCGAGCGCGATGGGCGACTGACCCGGGTCTTTCATCCCGACGGGAGACGCGTTGGCCACAAGCGCGGCGCCGTCCACGGCGGCGCGCAGCGCCGGCGAGCCGGCCTCCACAACTGTCACCTCTGGACATGCGGGCAGGCGCCTGAGGTCGTCTCTCAGGCGATGGGCCCGCGGCAGATCGATGTCGGTGAGTGTCAGGTGGACGACGCCGAGCCGGGCGCAGCCGGCCGCAATGGCGCGGGACACGCCGCCCGCGCCGAGGATCACGGCCCGGTTTCCATCGAGGTTGAGCTCCGCTTCGACGGTCATGGGGGTGACGAAGCCATCGACGTCGGTGTTGTGGCCCGCCGTTCTCCCCTCGCGAATGACGACGGTGTTGACGGCCCCGATGGCACGGGCTTCGGCGGACACCTCGTCGAGCAGGGCGAGCACCTGCTCCTTGTGCGGAATGGTCACGTTGAAGCCGCGAAAGCCCAGCTCCGTCAGGCCGCGCACGGCCCGCTCCAGCGACTCTGGGCGGACCGGCATCGCGACGTAAACCCAATCCAGGCCCAGCGCCTCGAACGCGGCGTTGTGCATCGGCGGCGACAGCGAATGATCGACCGGCCAGCCGATGAGGCCGGTGAGCTGAGTGGTGCCTCGGATGCGCGTCATGAAGTCCTCGGGGACCGCCGCTTTATCGCCATCTGCGTGGCCAAGATCAACCGAGAATCGGGCGGATGTAGAGCATCTCGAACAGGGCGACGATCGGCTCGAAGAGAAACAGAACGGCCACGGCGGCCACGCACAGGTAGGGCCCGAAGGGGATGTGGGTCGACACCGAGCGCTCCTTGCGATGGAGGTCGAGATGCGCGACCGCCCTGCGAAAGCCCTCGGGATGCGCCGGATCGAGGTCAGCCGGCAGCTCCCGTGGGGGATCGCCGAGCGGCCCGCCGCGGCGCCTCTCGCGCAGCTTGTCGAAGAGCAGGAGTGTGCCCCCGAACAGGGCGCCGAGCAGGCAAGCGAGAATCAATGTCGCCAGGACTCCCTGCCATCCCAGATACGCGCCGAACATCGCCATGAGCGTGATGTCTCCCCCGCCCATCGCCTCCTTGCGGAAGAGGAGCCGCCCCAGGACCGCCACGCCCTTGAGCACCGACCAGCCGATGGCGGCCCCGAGGGCCGCGCCGGCGAGCCCATGCCACCAGAGCGTGCCGTCAAAGGGCGTCTGACGGGCGGGAAGGTGCCCGGCGCCGAGGAGCGGCCCTGTGGCGGCGGCGGCGAGCCCGGCGGCCAGCCCTCCGAGAGACACGCCGTCGGGGATGATCCAGTGATCGATGTCCGTGAACGTGGCGATGAGACAGAGGCTGACGAAGACGAGATACAGCGGCGTCGCCCCGGTGAACCCGAAGCGCCAGAAGACCGCGAGGAACAGGAGGGCCGTGAGCAGTTCGACCGCTCCGTAGCGCAGGCTGATCTCTGAACCACAGATCCGGCAGCGGCGGTCAAGGAGAACCTGGCTGAGGAGGGGGATGTTGTCGTGCCAGCGCAGGGGCGTCCCGCAGCGTGTGCAGTGGCTCCCGGGGAGGACGATGCTGAAGCGGCGCGGGGCCCGCCAGATGACAACGTTGAAGAAGCTCCCGAACATACTGCCCACGATGAACGCGACGGCGGCGTGGACCGGGAAGAGAGCGGGGTCAAGGGGACTCACGGACAGACCATGGGGAGGCGGCCAGGGCAGGTTCAATCGAAATTCGCGCCGGGGCGCTTCGGGATTGTGACCGGCTCTCGCCTTTGGACAGAATGCGCGGGCTCCGGGAGGAGCCCGCCGATGGGGCAAGGCATGACACCGTCCGGCACGCTTGGGCGCGCGGCCATCGCCCTCGTCCTCCTGACCGCCGCGGTCAGCCGCATGTGGGACATCGGGACGAAGTCGCTGTGGGTCGACGAGGCCCGGGCGCTCGCCATCGCCCTGCAGAGCCCCGCCGAGATCATCGCCTGGTGCCGGGGAGTGAGCTCGCATGAGCCGCCCGGACGACTTCTGCTCATGCACGCTGCGGCGTGTATTCCCCCCAACATCGTCTTCAGCGTTCGGATGCCGTCGCTCCTTGCCGGGCTGGCGCTCCTGCCGCTCGCGTGGGCGCTCACGAGGCGCGCGGGGGGAGGATGCGCCGCCGGAACCATGGCCGTTCTCTTTGTGCTCTTCAGCCCGGCGCTGCTCGACCATTCTCAGGACGCCCGGTACTACACCGTCCGGCTGGCGTTGGAGATGGGCGCCGCCGTGGCCCTCCTGACGGCCTGGCGTGCTCCCGAGCTCCGCCGGCTGTGGATCCTCGCGGGCCTGGCCGCCTCTCTGGCCCTGACGATCTCCTACACGTCGCTTCCCTCCTCTGCCGCTGTCGTTCTCGTCTGCTCGCTCCTCGCGGTGCGGCCTGCCCGCGACCCGGAAGCCCCCGTGCTTCGCCGCGGCGCGATCACGGCGCTCGTCTGCTTCGCCGCTCCCCTGCTCCTCTGGCTCCTGCCAAGCCTTCGCGTCGCGGCTCGATTCGTGGGCTTGGCTCCGGCGCCGCCGCTCGAGCCGGCCTTCGAGCGCGCCCCACGGGCCGCCTTGCGCTTCGCGCCGGATTGGGACCTCAGTCTGGTCACATCGCTTCTCCATCCCAGCGCCGAAGTCGCCCTCGTCGTCGCTCTCACGGCAGTGGCCGGGGCCGGCGTCGTGTGGCGACGGAGCGCGCACGCTCGCCTCCTGCTGGGACTGGTCCTCGGTCTGACGGCCACGGCCGCGCTCGGGACGGACATGCGCGCGTTCTTGGCCCCTCGCTACGTGATCCACCTCCACTTCCTGGCACTCGTCCTCGCCGCCGTGGCTCTCGGCACTCTGTGGGAAAGCAGCGCCAACCCGGCTCCACGCATCGCGGCGGCCGGCCTCGCGCTGATGATCTGCGCCACCGCGCTCCCGGCACTGTGGCGCGTGATGACGCTCGAGAAGCAGAACTGGCGAGGCGCCGCCGAGCTGATCGCGAGTCACTTCACGCCCGGCGACGTGATCGTCACGGGGGCGTACTGGAGCGAGAAGCCGATTCAGTTCTACCTGCAGGAGCCGGAGATCGCCCGGGCCATCTTTCCCCACGTCCTGGAGGAGGAGCGCTTTCGGCCCATGGTCCGGCACCGCGCCTCCGTCTGGTATGTCGGATGGGGCGAGGTGCCGCCGTTCGTGCGACAGACACTCGACACCGAGTTTCGCCTCGTGGCCCGGCTCGCCGGGACGCAGGGCGACGTGTCTGTCTACAAGAAGGGCCCGCTTCCCCCCGGCGCGTGATCTCGCTGCACACGCTTGCGAGAGGCGGCACGAAAACCGCGTTGAGTGTTGACCCTCCGCGCAGCCTCTGATACTCCGCGCCGATGCTCCATGACAAACCGCAGAGCGGAACCGGATGAAAAGCGCACTCATCACCGGCCTCACCGGCCAAGACGGCTCGTACCTCGCCGAGCTGCTCCTCGAGAAGGGCTACACGGTCCACGGCATGCATCGCCGCTCCTCGACCGAGACGTGGCACCGCATCGAGCACATCATGGACCGGATCAACCTCATCCAGGGCGATCTGCTCGACCAGAATTCACTCCAGTCGGTCATCGCCGAGACGCAGCCCGATGAGGTCTACAACCTCGCGGCGCAGTCGTTCGTGCCCACCTCGTGGAGCCAGCCGCTGCTGACGGGCGAGATCACGGCCCTGGGCGTGACGCGTCTGCTCGAGGCCATCCGCGTCGTCAAGCCCGGCGCGCGCTTCTATCAGGCCTCCACCTCCGAGATGTTCGGCAAGGTCCAGGCCGTGCCTCAGACGGAGTCGACCCCGTTCTATCCCCGCTCGCCCTACGGCGTCTCCAAGCTCTATGGTCACTGGATCACGATCAACTACCGCGAGTCCTACGGCCTCTACGCCTGCTCGGGGATCCTCTTCAACCACGAGAGCCCGAGGCGCGGCCTGGAGTTCGTCACCCGGAAGGTCTCGCACGGCGTCGCGCGGATCCGCGCGGGGCTCCAGCGCGAGATCCGCATGGGCAACCTCGACGCGCAGCGCGACTGGGGCTACGCGGGAGACTACGTCGAGGCGATGTGGCTGATGCTCCAGCAGCCCGAGCCCGACGACTTCGTGATCGCCACGGGCGAGACGCACCCGGTCCGGCGCCTGTGCGAAGTGGCCTTCGCCGCGGCGGGACTCCACTGGGAAGACCATGTGGTGGTCGATCCCAGGTTCGTGCGCCCCGCCGAGGTCGATCTGCTCATCGGGGACCCCACGAAAGCGAAGACGAAGCTCGGGTGGAAACCCAGGGTGAGCTTCGAGCAGCTGATCGAGATGATGGTCCGCGCCGACTGCGAGCAGCTCGGCGTGCCGCTGTGAGTGAGGCCCCCCCATGCCCTTCGAGATGATCCGCGGCGCCCTGGCCTGCGACGGCGTCTCTCTGGAGGACCTCGCGCGGGAGCACGGCACCCCCCTGTACGTCTACAGCGCGGCGACGCTGATCGAGAACATCCGGCGGCTTCAGAGCGCGTTCGCCGGATTCGACGCTCTGGCCGCTTACTCGGTCAAGGCGAACTCGAATCTGGCGGTTCTGCGGCTCGCGCTCCGGGAGGGCTGCGGCCTCGACATCGTCTCCGGGGGTGAACTCCTCCGTGCGCGGGCCGCGGGCGCGGCCATGGACCGGGTGATCTTCGCCGGCGTGGGCAAGAGCGAGGCCGAGATCGCGGAGGGGCTCCGGGCGGGCATCGGGATGTTCAACGTCGAGTCGACGGCCGAAGTGTCCCAGATCGACGCGGTCGCCCAGGCGCTCGGCCGGCGCGCCCGCATCGCGCTCCGCGTCAACCCGCACGTCGAGGTCGAGACTCACAGGTACATCACGACGGGGACGGCCGAGAACAAGTTCGGCATCGACTTCACGCTGCTGCCGCAGGCTGTCGAGGCAGTCGACAGATCGAAGATGATCGACCTCGCCGGTCTTCACTGTCACATCGGGTCGCAGATCCTCGACGCCGCGCCTTATCGCCGCGCCGCCGAGCGGGCGGGCGAGCTGATCGATGAGCTCCGCCGCCAGGGCCACACCGTCACGCATCTCAACCTCGGCGGCGGTCACGGCATCGCCTACCAGGCCGGCCAGTCGGCCCTCAGCCCCGCGCAGGTGGCCGACGCTGTCGGCCCGACGCTTCGGCGCCTCCGCGTGAAGCTGATCCTCGAGCCAGGGCGATCGCTCGCCGGTCCGGCGGGCGTGCTGCTGACGCGGGTGATGATCATCAAGCGCGGCGTGAAGAAGACCTTCGCCATCGTCGACGCCGCCATGAACGACCTCATGCGGCCGTGTCTCTACGGTGCTCACCACCGCATCGAGCCAGTCCGCGAGGATGTCCGGGGCAACACCTGCACCGAGATGGACATCGTCGGGCCCGTCTGTGAGTCCTCCGACTTCCTCGCGAAGGATCGCCCCATGCCGATGCTCTCGGAGGGCGACCTGCTCGCCGTCCGCGACGCTGGGGCCTACGGCATGGTGATGGCCTCGAACTACAACACGCGGGCGCGGGCGGCGGAGCTCCTCGTCCTCGACGGTCAGGCCCATGTCGTGCGCCCGCGCGAGACGGTCGAATCGCTGCTGGCCGCGGACCGCATCCCCTCCGCGCTCGCCTGAGCCGCGCAGCCGTTCCCCGTTGACACGGAAACGGCACCAGGCGGAAGATGGGTGCGTCCTTCAGGTGGTGCCAGGCCATGGCCGCAGTGCTCGTCACCGAGATGCGTCGCATCCCTCGCATCGAGGGTCTTGACCATCCCATCCAGTTCCGCTTGAACGGCACTGTGGCCCGCGACGCGACAATCCGTGATATCGCCGTCAACAGCATGCGCGTGGAGTTCCGGGGAAAGGCGCTTTTCGTGAGACACGAGCGCGTCGAGATGCAGGCCCAGATTCCCGGTCTTGGCCTCTATCTCACGTGTCGCGGCCAGGTCGCCCGCAGTTACACGCCCTCGCGGGGACGCCGGGGAGTTGCCCTGCGGCTGCTTGATCTGGACCCCGCCGCCCGAGGCGCCATCCGCGCCATGTATCCTCCGGACGTCTCATGGCCCGAGGCCACGGCCTGACGGGTGAGTCTTCTCGCCGCTCTCCAGGTCTTCTACTCCACCGCGAAGGTTGGACTGATCGGGTTCGGTGGCGGCAACACGATGATCTCCTTGCTCGAGCGCGAGGTCGTCACCGAGCGCGCCTGGATGACGGCCGAGCGCTACCGCGAGGTGCTGGCCTACAGCTTCACCGTGCCCGGGCTGTCCGCCGGAAAGATCGCCGCCTGGGTCGGCTGGGAGCAGGCCGGTCTCCTGGGCATGCTGCTGGGCCTGATCGGCATCTGGCTGCCAGGGATGCTGATGATGTTCGGGCTGATCTATCTCCTGCGCGGCTACCAGGAGACCTGGTGGTACCCGAAAGTCCTCAGGGGGATTCTCTTCGCGTCGGCGGGGATGATCATCGCCTCGGTCTTCTCTGCCCTGCCGAAGGGCCAGCTCGCGGTCACCCAGGGGCGGTTCCTCATCGGTCTCCTCATCGCCTTCGCCGTCTTCTACGTCGTCTGGAAGCTCGAGAGCGTCCCGCCGGTGCTCGCGGTGCTGGCGGCCGGACTCCTCGGGCTCCTCGTTTTCTGACCCTCCCCGCCTTGACGGGGTTGACTCGGTGTGGCACACTTCAGCTGCGGGTGAGGATGACTTGGAGGTGTGAGGCCATGACACGGAGCATCGAGCAGATCATCGAGCGCCAGCTTCACCGCTGGGACCGGGTCGCGGCGACGCTCGGGTACGACCCGCTCCATCCCCCCCAGGGCGCAAAGGGGGCTCGGTCGCAGGCCCAGGTGGCCCGCCAGCCGGTCATCGCCATCTCGCGCGACCTCGGCGTCCACGAGGGTGAGATCGCACGCGGCCTGGCCGCCGCGCTCGACTATGAGATCTTCGGCAAGGCCATCATCGACCGCATCGCCGAGGACGTGAACGTCCAGCGGCGCTTCATCGACGAGCGCGACGAGCATCTCCGCTCGGCTCTCGCTCTCATGATCGAGGGCTCGCTCGCGGGCCGGCACATCGACAACCGTGAGTACTTCGAATCGCTTGCCCGCGTCCTCCGGGGCGTCGCCCGGCGCGGTGGCGTGATCATCCTGGGACGCGGCGCCACCATCCTCCTCCGGGGCGAGGCGGCTCTGAGCGTCCGGCTCGTGGCCGGCATGGACGAGCGCATCCGGTTCCTGTGCGAGCAGGATCAGATCAGCGAGCGCGAGGCGAGAGCCAAGATCGACAAGAGCGACAGGGAGCGCCACGGGTTCGTCCGCCACTTTTTCCATGCGGACATCAACAACGCGACGCTCTACGACATCGTCATCAACACCGGCAGGTTCACCCCGGAGGCCTGCATCGAGCTGATCCTGGCGGCCCTGAAAGCCCGCGGCGTCGAGATTCGCCGTCATGTGGAAGTCTGACGGTCAATCGAGAGCGATCAAATCGAAGGCCATTCGCCCATCGCCACCGAGGCGCAGTATGGCGAGGCTGCGCCCGTGGCCGCGCCCCTGGCTGGCCGAGCCCGGATTCGCGACCCACGGCCGCGTGGTGTCGTCCAGACGTGGGCGGTGCGTGTGGCCATACAGGATCATGTCCACCGAGTCGGCCGCGAAGGCCTGACGCAGGCGCAGGTGGCGGTCGGAAGGCCCGCCGTGCAGATGGCCGTGGACCATGCCCACGCGGATCGGCGGGATCTCGACGACGGCGCGCAGCGGTAGGTGGCCAAACTCGAACCCATCGACATTGCCTCTGACCGCCCGCACGGGCGCCAGGGTCTCGAGCTCGAGCATCACGTCCAGGCTCCCCACGTCCCCGGCGTGGAGAATCATCTCCACGCCGTCGAAGTGGGTGAGCACCTCCGGAGGCAGGCGTCCGTGGGTGTCACTGATGATGCCGATTCGCCTTTCGCCCATTGTCCCTTGACCTCATGCAAACGGTTGTCGACGATCCCACGCCATCCGCGCCAGCCGAATCGACCTTAGACTGGCCACAGACCGTGGAGCCGCGAGGAGAGAGGCAATGCACGTCCGTGTCCGGGCCAAGGCCGACTTCATGATGATGCTGGTCTGGCTCATCATCATCGGTGTGATCGGCGGGGTGCTCTTCACCTGCTGGAGCAACCTCAAGGCCGTCAACGACCCCGCCAACCGGGCGAACTACTGGGGCGAGAACATGTACACCTACCGCTCGGAGATGGAAGAGGCCGACCGCCTCCTCGAGCAGGGCCGCTATGCCGATGCGCGGCAGGCCTACGAGCGAGCCATGCAGTCGAGCTCGCAGAACCAGAGCAGCGTGGTCCTCTTCGACCGCATCGCACGCTCCCACTTCCGCGAGGCGGAGGCGCTCCGCGAGCAGGGCCAGTGGTCCGCGGCCGCCGCGGCGTACCGAGCTGCCGAGGGAGCCGTCAGCCGCGTCGCAGGCGCGGCGGCCAACGTGCGCGACTACCGCTCGGAGTTTCAATCTCAGATCACCGGCGCCGAGGCGATCGAGAACGGGCTCGTCACTTGCCTCGTCGAGGAAGGTGTCGTCCGGCGTGATCAGCAGCAGAACCCCGACGGAGCACTCTCCCTCCTCAGCGAGGCGCGGCGCCGGCAGCCGGCCAACTTCCGGGCGAACCAGGAGCTGATCGAGCTGCACCGCCAGCGGCAGGACTCGGCCCCCCTCCTCGAGTCCATGCGTCACTTCTTGGACAACTTCCCGGGGCAAGACTCCCCTCAGTTCGCACAGATGCCGCCCGAGTATCAGCAGTATCGGCAGCGGATCGAGGGGGCACACCGTGGCCTGCAGAATCACATCCTCCAGACCCACCCCGTCGAGGAGTGGGTGCCCATGGTCGACGGTCTCGTGCTGACGTATCACATGGAATACTCGAGCGAGGGAGGCGGCACGTCCCAGGGCCCGCCGTTTACGAGAACGATGCGCATGCGCGACCCGCGCACCGGAGTCATCGGCCGCGATCCCAACGCCCCCGAGTACATCTACTCCTGGCAGGATCTCGGCGGGTCCGACTACCTCGTCGAGGAGTGGACGCCGGCGATCACGCAGGCCGACCCCGCGCGCTTTGTCATCCTGCCCCGCCAGCCTCAGATGGGCGCCCAGTGGCGGAATTTCGACGGCTCCCAGTGGCAGATCGCCGACCTCGTCTTCGATCCTCAGCATCAGTTCAAGCTGATCGTCTCGGGCTTCCAGCTCGGACCGTTTCAGTTCACACTCGGCGTCGGGCGCACCAGCGGCACTCCCCTGGGATCCTACGAGGGCGAGCGGCTCGACTCTGTGGCCTACCCTGGAGCGCCTGCGCCGCCGGACGCGGCACCCGCGACGAATTGAGATTGCCGATCCGGCCCAGCGGAGCGAAACTCCAGCATCACGGGATGTGTCAGCCCAATCGGAGGGTGAAAGTGCCATGCGCCAC
>JABWBI010000398.1 GCA_013360565.1 Candidatus Sumerlaeia bacterium
ACGCCACGAGATCACGCGTCGTCGCCTCGTAGGAATAGGCCTCGCGCACGAACGCCTGCCCCCGCCGGGCGAGCTCGCGCAGCGCCGGCCCGTCCTCGTGGGCTCTCAGGAGCTGGTCCGTCAGAGTGGCGGCGTCTCCCATGGGGCACGTGCGGACGGCGCCCGCCGCGGCGAGGTCCTGGCTGATCTCCGTGCCGAGTGTCGTGAGCACCGGCAGTCCCGCGGCCATCATGCTGACGACCCGGTTGCGCGCGCCGAAGTGGGTCTCCCAGTTGCGCGAGTCGATGTTGATGCCCAGGTCCGCCTCGCCGAAGAGCGCGTCCACCACCTCGCCCGGGACCCAGCCGAGGATGTGGCGCCGCTCGGCGCTGATCGACTGCCGGCTCAGCGTCTGGAAGCGCTCGAACGTGCGCTCATCGTGGCCCGCGATGGCGCCGCCCGTGGCGACGAAGTGCATGTCCGGGCACTGCGCCATCGCGCGCTCGAGGGCCTCGTGCAGCAGGTCGACGTCGGTCCATGTGTTGAATCCGCCACTCCAGAGAACGAGGAAGTCGGTCTCGCCGATCTGCGAGCCCCGGAGGCGCGGCGCAGGCGGCCGGAAGTCCATGAAATGATCCGCGACAGCGTTGGGCGTGAAGTGGACGAACGGCCAGTCGAACGTGTGGCGGTTGAGGCGGCCGGCCATGGCGAGCTCGCCGAGTGTCGCGTCCATCTGGCGCCGGGTGACACAGGAGATCTTGTCGGCGCGGCGCACGACATCCCACTCCATCTCCCAGAAGTGCTCGAGTGCCACGTCGTCCCCGTGGACGCGCCCGCGCGTCTGGCCCTCGCAGGGGGCGTAGCCGTTCATGTCGGCCCACAGCGGCAGGTCGCTCGCGAGGCGGCACGCGACGGCCGCGGGGAAGGGATTGATGCCGACGATGGCCTCCGCCGAGCCCTCGCGGCAGAGCCTGTGGAGAGCGGGCAGCAGGGCGTCGAGATCGTTCGTCTGGGACTGGAGATACCGGAATCCCCCGTGAGTGCGCTCAGGGAAGGCGGGCGTGAGGCCTCGCGTCGCGCGGTCGTCGATGGGGAGCGTGACGAGGCGGATGACGTGGCCTGCGTCGAGCAGCGGCTTGACGAGGTGCCACGTGCGCAGACACTGGCCGCTGAAGAACGTCACGCCCTCGTCCAGGAGCGGCCCGGTCCCGATGACGAGCAGGCGACTCACCGCACGGTCTCCAGCGGCGACGGCAGAATCTCGAGCGGGTCGCGCCGGACGGTGCCGATGCGGTTGCGCACCCACCACAGGCGCTTTCGGTTGCGCCGCCGCGCGGAGAGGATCGACGGCAGATGCAAGAGCGTCGCTCCGGTGGCGTGGAGCAGCGGCACGACGTGGTCGCCCGGCCGGTGCCGGCGCAGCCAGCCGAGCTCGGCGCGGAAGGCGCGCAGGAGGTCGCGCCGCGGGAAGTTCTTGAGGATGAAGCGCCAGCGGTTGCGGTGGTACTTCATCAGAAAGCCGCGGCTGTAGATGCCGGTGGTCATCGACTCGTGGTGCACGACGCGCGAGGCGGGCACGAGGTAGCAGGCGAAGCCGATCTCCTGCGCGCGCCAGCACAGGTCGGTCTCCTCGAAGTAGATCGGCCAGTAGGCCTCGTCCAGCGGCCCGAGCAGGCCGATCAGGGGGCGGTTGATGACCAGCGCCGCGCCGGTGACATACGGCACGCGCGCGATGGGCAGCGGCCCGGAGGGCACGGGCGCACCGTAGCCGTAGTGCTTGGTCAGACCATTGCGCTCGATGTACGCCCCCGCGTGCTGGATGCGCTGGCCGCCGGGATAGACGAGCAGGCAGCCGAGCAGCCCCCAGTCGGGCAGCGTCATCGCGGCCTGGGCGATCGGCTCGAGCCAGCCGGGGTCGACCTCCGTGTCGTCATTGAGCAGAATGAAGAAGTCGCCGCGCGCCTTCGCCAGGCCCAGGTTGTTGCCCCCCGCGAAGCCGAGGTTGGTCTCCGCGCGCAGGACGATCACGCCGGCGTGCCGCCGCGCCACGTCGCCCGTGCCGTCGGTCGAGCCGTTGTCGACGACGATGATCTCGCGGTGCGTGTAGGTCGAGCGCATCAGCGCGTGGAGACAGGCCGGCAGGCGGCTCGCCCCGTTGAGCGAGCAGACGATGATCGAGGCCATGGGTCGGTAGGGCATGGGTGGGGGCACGCGCAGGGACGCAGAGCCGCGGGGAAGAGCAGATACTCCGGGCGGAAGGACTCTTCCAGAGTCTTTTCGCTGAGCGCGCGGTCGCCTCAGTGCGCGATCAGGCCGTCCTCGGCGGGCATGATGCGGCCGCCGGTGCTGCTGCCCGCGCCGACGAGCCGCCGCAGGCGGTCGCGCAGGCGCG
>JABWBI010000399.1 GCA_013360565.1 Candidatus Sumerlaeia bacterium
CGACGGCGCGCACCTGCACAGCGGCGACGGTCGGCTCGAGCGCGACGAGCGCCACGGCCTCGAATCCGAAGACCTCGCGGGCGGCGCGGACCATCGGCGGGTCGAACTCGGCCTGCGTCCAGAGCGACGGCGTCTGGACGAGCTCGGTCACCCGCTCGCTGAGGCGCGCGGCGAGCGCCTGGGTGGCGACGGCGTTGTAGGCCCGCTCGAGGGCACTGCCGGGGCGGCGCAGCAGGCGCGCCCCGAGTCCGGAGACCTGATCCATGACGCGGCGGATGGGGAGGATGACGGTCTTGGTGGCGAGGACAAAGGCCAGGGTGATCGCGCCCCAGACGAAGAGCGCGATCATGCGGTGGCGGTGCGTGAGATTCTCGATGTCCGGGACGTTGAGCGGCGAGGTGTAGTCCCACTCGACCCACGACCCCTCGGCGCGCGAGCCCGAGCGCATGGTGTGGGAGAAGTCGCGGAAGAAGAGCGAATTCGCCCAGGTGTTTTGCGTCCGGAAGCGGCTCTGGTCCTCGCGCTGCGCCAGAGTCGCCTCCCCGGGACCGTAGATCGTCACGCGCCAGACGCCATTGTAGTTCGGAAAGGCGGCGTCGATCTCCCGCTGCAGCTGCTGCCGGATCATCCTCCGCTGCTCATCGCTCGTGGCGACGGCGTACTGCGGCACGAGCGAGCCGATGGCGGTGCGCTGGAGGTTGAGCATCTCCTGCGCGCGCTCGAAGATCATCGACTGCTTGGCGGGCTGGTAGATCGCCTTGTCGAGGATGATCATGGCCAGGGCCACGGTGACCAGGTACAGCACGGCCACCAGCAGGACGACGAGGTTCGAGCGAAGCCACGCGAGCATGGGGGATTGTTTCCCAGGGACGAGGCGATGCGCAAGGTTCGTGCGATGGAGCGATGGCGGTGAGGCTGGGGCTCGACAGGGGCGACTGCCGTGGCGAGAATGGCCGGGTGCCCATGGAAGCCGCCGCGGCCAGCCAGACCATCGCTCCGTTGCACCATCGCCCCATCGCGCCGGTCAACTTCTGGTCGGTGCAGCTGCGGCGCCAGTTCGGCGGGCGCGTGCAGCGGATCGCGCTCGACGCCGGCCTCTCGTGCCCCAACATCGACGGGACACGGGCGCGCGGCGGCTGCAACTTCTGCGACGCGTCGGGTTCGCTGGCCGCCTACGGTGCGCGGCGCCTATCGCTGCGCGGGCAGCTGGAGCGCGGGATGCGCCACCTCGGGAAGCGATTCCGCGCCGCCAAGTTCATCGCCTACTTGCAGCCGCACACGAACACGCACGCGCCGGTCGAGCACCTGCGTGAGATCTTCGCGGAGATCCTTGAGCATCCCCAGGCCGTCGGACTGGCTCTCGGCACACGGCCGGACTGTCTGCCGGACGGCGTCCTCGACCACCTCGCGGAGATCCACGCGCGCAAGTTCGTCTGGCTGGAGATCGGCCTCCAGTCGGCGCACGAGGCGTCGCTGACGTGGATGAATCGCGCGCACTCGGTGGCGGAGTGGATCGATGCCGTCGGGCGCGCGAAGGCGCGCGGGCTGTTTGTCGGGACGCACATCATCCTCGGCCTGCCGGACGAGACGCGCGAGGACTGGCACCGGACCGCCGGTCTGATCGCCCGCCATCGGGTCGACGGCCTCAAGATCCACATGCTCTACATCGACCGCCGCGCGCGGCTCGCCGCCGGGCATGAGCGGTCGCCGCTGACGCTTCTCACCCGTGAGCAGTACGCCGCGGGGGCCGTCGACGTGCTTGAGCGCGTGCCGGCGAGCGTGGCGATCATGCGCCTCGTCAGCGAGTGCTCCGCTCAGCACCTCGTCGCGCCTCCGTGGCTGCTCGACAAACGCGGGACACTGCGCGAGATCGAGGGCGAGATGGAGCGGCGGGGGACATGGCAGGGGAGGCTGGCGTCGGCGCCGTGAGCATGACGTCCGGCTCGTCAGTCACCCTCGCCGGCGTCCGCGCGGCGCGCGCGGCGATCGCGCCGCATCTGCCGCGGACGCCGCTGATGAAGCACCCGCTGCTGGATGCCGAGACCGGGCTGGACCTGTGGGTGAAGCATGAGAACCATCTGCCGACCGGGGCGTTCAAGGTGCGCGGAGGCTTCAACTACCTGGCCCATCTGGGTGAGGCGGAGCGCCGGCGCGGGCTGATCACCGCGACCCGCGGCAATCACGGCCAGTCCATCGCCCTCGCGTCGCGCGTGCACGGCGTGCGGTGCGTCATCGCCGTGCCGCACGGCAACAACCCGGAGAAGAACGCGGCGATGCGGGCCTTCGGCGCCGAGCTGATCGAACACGGGGCGGACTTCGACGCGGCGTGCGAACACGCCGAGCGCCTCGCGGACGAGCAAGGCCTGCTCTT
>JABWBI010000400.1 GCA_013360565.1 Candidatus Sumerlaeia bacterium
GGCGTGATCCCGACGCGGCCGAGAAGGCTGTCACGAGCGCGCTCGCCCACGACCCGCGCCGCGCCGAAATGCTCGCGGCCCTCGCCGATTTGCAGCGCCGCGCTCCCGGTCGGCCGCTCATCGACACGCTCCTCCGGCTCGCCGAGGTAACGCCCGGCGCCCTCGATCTCCACCGCGAGGCGGTCGAGACGGCCCTCGATCCGGTCGCGGATCACGCCCTCGCCAAGAGCACGGCCGAGCGCCTCTTCGAGGTGGCGATGGAGGTCGCCGGCGCGGGTGAGCCGCCTCCTGAAGCCCTTTGGGCGCTCGATGTCCTCGTGCGCCTGGCCCTCGAGGAGGGGAATCGGGCGCGCGTGATGGAGCTCTGTCTGAAGGGCGCGGGGCTCCCGTTCTCGGCGAAGGAGAGGAAGAGGCTCCGCATCCAGGCCGCCGAGGTGGCCGACACCGAGCCCGCGATAACCCTTTACAAAAGCTTGTTCGACGAGGAGCCGACCGACGCGCGCGTCGCCGGCGAGCTCGAGGCGCTCTACAAGAAGACAAGCCGCACCTCGGATCTCATCGCCATGAGAAAGCGGCAGGTGGAGGTCGCCGAGAGCGCCGCCTCGCGCGTCGCCAGCCCCTGGCTCTGGAGCTGGGCCAGCTGGCCTCCATTGGCCATTGCCTCGATCTCTGTCGCCTGCGCGGTGAACCCTTCCGCCGCTTCCAGCGCTTGCTCGAAACTCTGATAGGTCGCTGGCCCCGCCGGCAGGCCGGCCAATGCGAGAAGGAGAATGGGGGCGACGAGCGATGCGCGCATGGGCGACCTCCTCGTGCCGCGCTCTCTCCGCGCGGCAACGCCGGATCGTAGCACGCCCCGCTGAGTCACGGTCAACCGCCCGCCACCACCATCAGACTCGCCACCCGCCTCCGAAGTTCCCATTGGCAGTGTCCGCCGCCCCTGGTACATGTACGCTCAGCACCCGGCACGGACCCCGCATGAGACTCTACATTGTCCGGCACGGCATCGCCGTCGACCGCGCCGACCCCGCCGCAACCACCGACGAAGAGCGCTGGCTCACGGACGAGGGCAAGGCCAAGACCCGCCTCGTCGCCCTCGGTCTCCAGGCCCTCGGCGTGGAGATCGACGCCATCTTCTCCAGCCCCCTGGTGCGCGCGCGCCAGACGGCCGAGGTCCTGGCGAAGGTGCTCCACCCGGCCCGCCGCCTGCGTCTCACCGAAAACCTCGAGCCCGGCTTCTCCCTCGAGGCCCTGTGCGACGAGATCAGCCGCGCCGAGGGGGCCCAGAACGTCATGCTCGTCGGCCACGAGCCCGATCTCGGCGAGATGATCTCCACCTTGGTCTGGGGCGACGACTCCGGCCTCGTTCAGATGAAGAAGGCCGGTGTCGCCCTCCTCGCGCTCAGTGGTCTCCCGCCCAGTCCCCGCGGCGTCGTCCTCAAGTGGCTCTTCCCGCCCAGGGCCCTCATCGCCCTCGGCAAGGCGGTGACGTGACCGCCCGGCATCAGCTGAGAGCGACTGGACCGCCGGAGTCTATGAGGAGAGCGGCGTGCTCTTCGTGATCGAGCGGCTGCTCCAGAGATCGCCCGCCTGGCCGCTGAATCGACCGCTGGGCGGGGAAGCGCAGAGGGCGCTGACACTGCGAGAGGCGCTCGAGGTTCTCACGCGAGCGCATGGGCTCGAACGTGTCCTCTTGAGCACCCTCGAGCGCCCTGAGCCGCGCGACGAGCCCGCCAGGAATCCCGCTGTCAAACCTCGATCCATCGCGGGCGGAGGACTCCCTGCGAGGAGTGACCGGGACTCCCTGGGTCATCCAGGCGGGGCGGTGACCGGTCCGGGTCGTGATGCGCAGAATCGCCTTGCGCTTGCCCCGTGCCCCGTCGTCCACTGCCTCGCCGCCGGGGCGGCACAGGTGTCATGGGCGTCCAGTTTCCCACCGAGCGCTTCGGCCCGTTTGCGTTCCTGCTGAACTTCCTCGAGGAGGTGCTGCGCTTCTGGCTCTGGGCCTACTTCAAGCTGTTCCACGCGATGCGGTGGCGCGGTCTGCACAACATTCCCAGAGACGGCCCATGCATCGTCGCGGCCAACCACACCTCGTTCTACGACCCGGCCGCCGTTGGCACGCCCATCCGCCGGCGCATGCGCTTCATGGCGTACTTCAAGTTCTTCGAGTTCCCCGGTATCGGCCAGCTCATGCGCTTCGCCGGCGCTTTTCCCGTCGACACCGCCCGTGCCGACCGCGGGGCCTACGAGCGGTCCCTGCGCGTCCTGCGCGATGACCGCGACCTCATCATCATCTTCCCCGAGGGCGGCCGGTCGCGCTCGGGCGCCGTCAATCCGCTCAAGCCCGGCGCGGCGCGGCTGGCCC
>JABWBI010000401.1 GCA_013360565.1 Candidatus Sumerlaeia bacterium
CCCCGGCGCGGTCGGCCCTGGCCGGCTGCGCGACGTCCCCTTCGCCGGCTCGGTGTTCATCGTCGCGCAGACCTACGTCGTCGTCCCCGGCCTCCCCCAGATCACCGGCACCCTCGCCGGCGGACTGCGTGTCGAGTGGTGGAATCGCCAAGTCCGCGAGGTCCCGCTCGGCGATCAGCGCGTCTTGCCGGGAACGCCGCTCATCCCCTTCACCCCCGCCAGCGCTTCGCCCGAGGCCCCGGCGCCGCCCGCGGAGGCGGTCGCCTCGCCAGAGACCCTTGCCGCGCCGGTCAGCCTCTGATCTCTCCGCGCTCGAAGCCCCGGCCGCCCCCCCTCACTCCCCCACCAGCATCGCCACCAGCGCCTCGAGATCGTCCTGGTCCACGTCGACATCCTGGTCGAGGTCGGCGTTGGCGAAGTTCGGGGGCAGGAGGATCGGCTTGTCGTCGGGCAGCGCCTCGTTGACGAGGAACACGACATCGGCGGCATCGACCACGCCGTCCACATTCGCGTCGCCCGTGAGCGTCACCGGCGTCCGCGGCGGGATGAACTGCAGATCGGCCAGCTTGAACGGCTTGGCCAGCGTGAAGCCCGTCGGCGTGAGCTCGCCGCCGGGCGACAGGAAGTACGAGTACAGCGAGAACTGCCCGGCGCCCGACTGATCGTCGAGAAGCGCAAGCGTCCCCGCCGGATTCACATCCATCGCCTCGGGGCCCGAGAAGCCCGCCGGGGCGGTGTCGATGAGGTCACCGAGCAACGAATCGGGGGAGAACGCAGCCGTGCCCATGGCAAGCCCGTCTCCGAAGAAGCCAAGCGCGATGTTGTCCAGAGGCAAGAAGCGCAGCGCCCGAGCTCCCAGTGGAATCGGAAAAATGATCGAGTCCGCCAGCGTCACGGTCCCATCCCCGTGGATCTCGAACAGCGCGATGTCGGCGTTGACCGAGCCCCCCGAGATCGCCCACCGTCCGTCGGGCGTGAAGTCGAGAGGGACGGTCAGCCTGGCGCCGGTCGCGATCCGCTGCCCGGTGTCCGTGATCTCGCCCGACGGCGACACCGACAGCACCGCCACGGCCTGATCCGCCGGGATGGTGAGCAGAGCCGTGTAGGGCACGCGGTCCGACAGGCCCATCCGCAGGAAACCCAGATCGGGCGTGAGCGCAAGCCGGCCCGGCGTGGCCCGCGGCTCGAGCCGGTTGTTGACGATGAAGCTGCGGAACTCCAGCGAGTCGTCCGAGTAGTCCCTGAGCACCGCGAGAATCACCCTGGCATCCTGTGACAGCGCGATGTCGGCATCGTAGCGGCGCGTCGGTCCCTCCTCGACCGACGCGGCAAGGCTCAGCGTGCGATTGGGATGAATTCGCCAGATGTCCAGGTCGTGCGGACCAAGAAAGGTCACGGCGAAACGGCCGCCGACGTCAACCCGCGCTCGGCCCGACTGAGTGGGCAGAGAGCTCATCCCCTGCAGCGTGATCTCCCCGCTCGGCGACACGGCGTAGACCCGCAGCGCCCGGATGCCGAACGGCGACGCCAGGGCGTAGTCCGTGGCGGGGGCCGGCGGCGCCAGCCCCAGAGCGGCCACGCACAGGCCGATGACGGTTCGCCGCCGCTGACTCATGTCACGCGCAGTCTATCACCCCCCGGCCCCGGCGGCCCCGCAGTTCACACCGCGACGGCGACCTCGGCCGCATGGCGTTGGCGCAGGGTGATCGCCTCCTCGGGCAGGATCTTGCGCAGCCCCATCATCAGCGGCGGCACGCACAGCACCGAGAGGCTCTCGAGGCGGTGCGTCAGCCGGCGGCTGACCCCCGGCGGCGGCGCCGTCAGCTCGATCTTCGTCGCCCCCGGGTACTGCTGGCACAGCGCGATCAGGTGCTTGACCGTCCGCCGGTTCTCCTGCGCGAGGTCCAGCCCCACCGCAGCGATGGCCCCGGCCATCCGCTCGACGCGGTCGAGCGGCAGCACCGCGTGCGCCCGCAGATAGCGCGCGTGGCTGTGGCGCCCCACCGTGCCGAGGATCAGGAAGGGCTCGCCGTCCGCCAGGTCCTCGCGCAGCGTGGCGTGGAGCTCAGGCGTCACGACCACGACCTGACCCTCGAAGTCGAGGATCGGGTGAGGCTCGCCGTCGCCGAAGAGGTCACACCGCTCGTCGTGGTCGATGAAGCCGACGGCGCAGAGCTCCTCTCCCTCGGCGGCCGACTGGATCGCCAGCGGCGAGACGGCGCGGGTCCGGCGGATCAGGCCGGCGTGCGGCGAGAGCGGGTCCCCCGTGAGCACCGTCCCGAGCACCTGCTGCTCGTAGCGGGCGAGC
>JABWBI010000054.1 GCA_013360565.1 Candidatus Sumerlaeia bacterium
GCCCCTGCCGCCGGTCCCGCCCCTCCCCGCCGTCCCCCCCGCGCCGCCGGTGGCCCCCGAGCCACCAGTGCCGCCTCTCAGCGAACGTCACATCGAAGCGATGGAGCGGGCCATCGAGGAGACCGGCCTTGAGATCGAGCGCGTCCGGGGCGAGGTCGAGGTGCACATGGCCCGTGCGCTCGCCGAGGCCCAGCGGGCGCAGGACACGGCCGCCATGACCGGGGAGCAGCAGATGGCCCTGCGAGACACGGTCCAGAGAGAGAGGGCCCGCGCACGCGCGGAGATGGATTCGGCGCGCGAGCAGATGCGGCTGGCCCGCGAGCAGGTGCTCGCCACTCGTCGCGAGTTTCACCTGCGCCAGGGCGACGGGAATCGCACCGGGGCAAACACGGTGGAACTCGGGGCGCCTCTGACCGACGTGCCGGCGGGCGCACATCCTCAGCCCGCTCCCGTGCCCGAGCCGGCGGTCGAGCGCCGCGTGCCCTTCTTCGCCCGCGACATCATCACCGACTGAGCGGGCTCCTGGCTCTGGCCGCTCCTCAGCCATGCACTGAGGACCCTCTGGGGGGATGCGGCGTGCCGTCCGCATCCCTTCCTCTTTCAGCGGCGGTGCCCCCAGGCGCGGAGCGTGTAACCCAGGAGGCGCCCGGGAGGGGATCCGTCATCCACCGCGTCAACGACATAGAGCGTCCAGGGACCGCTCGCCTGCTCGCCCCAGTGGGCGACGGAGGTGAACGTGAAGCCCGAGTAGTTGGGCGTGGCATCCTGATTCGGCGTCTGAAAGATCGAGTACATCCCCGAGGGCGAGAGCAGGACGATCTGCAAGTCCCCCCGGCGAGGAAAGGCCAGTGTGAGATCGACCTCGACGTGCTCGACAAAGAAGCTCGGCGCGGCGAGCGTCACTGTCCCGCTCGTGATGCGGTACGACGGCCCCGGCCCCGGGTCCTGGATGACCGGCGGATTGCGGGGAGCGAAGCGCGTCTCGAATCGCTCCTCGGCTGGCACGTTGATCCACGTCCGGGCGCGCGCCACGGCCGCGGCAGCGTCGATCCGCCCGAAGCCGAGCTGGTGGCTGTAGAGCCGC
The DNA here is from genome assembly GCA_013360565.1 of Candidatus Sumerlaeia bacterium. GTDB lineage: Bacteria > Sumerlaeota > Sumerlaeia > JABWBI01 > JABWBI01 > JABWBI01. The sequence goes on from JABWBI010000054.1 coordinate 1,085, forward strand.
CCCGAGCCGTTCATCAGCCACTGCTGATCGGGATTGGTCACGGCCCCCGTGTTCGGATTGGTCACCGTCGCCGTGTCGACCAGGATGTGCTGCACATCACGATACGTGAGATTTGGATTGGCCTGCAGCATCAGCGCGACCGTGCCTGCGGCCTGCGGCGTGGCGCTGGAGGTTCCGCCCGCCATCCCGTAGCCGGGATAGGGGACGATGTCATGGTAGGGGTAGATCGAGATCGAGACCAGGAGCCCGGCCAGTCCCGGCTGCATGAAGCTCGTCGGGAACCCGAGATCGTAGCCTGTCGGCGCATTCACCAGCAGCGAGCAGCCCGGCTCGCTGTAGTAGGTCTTCAGGCCTCGGCTGTCCGAGCCACCGACGCAGATGACACGGCGGTCCGAGGCGAAGCCGTTGTAGGTCGTCCGCGCGCGGATCGCCATGTAGGAGTTGGTCTGAGGGTTCCAGACGTTGTCATTGTTGCCCGCGGCAAAGCAGTAGACGATCCCCCGTCCGCCTCGCCCCTGTGTGACGCCGTGCTCGAGCGCCAGGCTGGTCAGCGGCCCGATCGCGTCCTTGCGCGCCGTGAAGGTGTCGTAGCGCGGCGCCCAGGAGTTGTTGGAGACGTCGACGCGGTCGGCCGGGGGCGTGTCGGAGGCCGCGAGGTACGCCAGGGACTCGGCGATCTGGAGGTCTGTCACGCTGAAGGCGTAGTCCGCGTCGGGGCTGTTTCCCTGAAACAGCCGGATGGGAATGACCTCCGCGCCGTGGGCGACGCCAATCAGCCCCTGGCCGTTGTCTGCGGTGGCCGCAGCCGTGCCCGAGACAGAGGTTCCATGCGTGTTGATGTATCCGTTCGGAGCCGTCGGCGCTGTGGCATCCTCGGGAGAACCCTCGACGGAGAAGTTGCGCCCGAGGCGTGACCCGTTGGGATTCGCCGGGTCGGCGGGGTCGGGTTCGATGCGGCCCCGGATGTCGGCCTGATCCATCCTCACCCCGACGTCCACGACGGCGATGTTGATGCCTGTGCCGTTGATTGGGCGCCCCAGCACGTCGGTCATGTCATAGACCGGCAGCACGTTCAGGTCGTTGCCAGCGACCGCCCCGGGCGACCATGGAGGCGTCCGGCCGCCGGTGTTGTGGAGATTCCACTGATACCCATCGACGAAGATGGGATCGTTGAATGAGGCCTGCGTCCCCGCCGCCAGCGGCAGCAGTGGCGTCGCGAAGAGCGCCTGGCCGCTCTCGTAGAGCGCGTTGGCCGCGTCGAGGCCTGCGGTGAGCTCGGGCGAGACGGCCTCGACGATGTGAACGCCGGGGGCGAAGGCGACCCCCTGCACGACGCGCAGGCGGTGTTCCTGGCAGACCTGTTCGAGCGACACCCCCGGCGCCAGGCGCAGCGAGAACTGGCGCGGGAGCGGCTGGCCCTGGCCCGGTGTCTGCACCGGCGCACTAAGATCATACACTGTCGCGGCGAGTGACCCGGGCGCCCGAACGATTCGCCCGGCGGCTTCGGCAAGGTCGGAGAGCGTCTCCACCGGCCGCCCCAGAAGCGACTCGCCCGTGGAGCCCAGGCGCATGGTCATCGCCCGCTGCGGAGCGGTCGCCTGGCCCTCGGGCTCCCGCGCGAGAACCCGCACCTCATCGAGCGCGGGCAGGAGGGGGACGAGCGTGTCACCGTTCCAGAGATGAAGCGTCCCAGGCGGCAAGAAGTCCTCCGCAAAGGAAATCACGCGCGGAGGGGCGGGAGCCAGCCGGCCGCAGCCTCCCAAGACGGCGAGTGCGCCGCAGACGGTGATAAGCGCTCGGATGTTCATGGCCACGCTCCTGGGTCCCCTGTCCAGATAGCTCCCTCGACCATCAACGGCAAGCCGTTTTTGTGGATTCGGAGGGAAGTGACAGTGCAATGTTCAGGTTCCAGGCACTTGAAGCGGCGGTGCGAACTGTGGTAGACTGTGGATCCCGGGCGCGCTGGATCGCCGCGGGCAACGATCTCAGGATTCTCCACTCACCATGACAGTCGAAGCACTCCTGCAGAACCTGTGGGAAGACTACACGCGCCTTGCCCCCGGGGCCAAGCGCCTCCACGACCAAGTCGAGGCCGAGGGCGAGACCATCGTCAACGACCACATCGCCTTTCGCACGTTCAACACTGTGCCGATCAACCTGGAGGCACTCGAGCGCCATGTCCTCGATCTGGGCTACCGGCGGTTCGCGCCATACACCTTCGAGGACAAGAAGCTGCGGGCCATGGGCTATCACCACCCCGCTGGCCACCCGCGCATCTTTCTGAGCGAGCTCGAGACGGAGAAGCTCAGTCCGCTCGTGCAGCGCGTCGCACGCGACCTCGCCGCGCAGGTGGACCCCGCCCGCGTGGCAGATCCGAGCATCCTGTGGGCGGGGCGCCTCTGGCAGCCGATCTCACATGAGACGTACCTCGCGCTCCTGAGCGAGAGCGAGTACGCGGCCTGGGTGGCTGCCATCGGGCTCCGGGCGAACCACTTCACGATCAGCGTGAACGACCTCAGGAAGTTCAACACGCTCGAGAAGCTGCTCGACTTCCTCGAGGGTAAAGGCTGGAGACTGAACACCGCCGGGGGACGCATCAAGGGATCCCCGGATGTCCTCCTCGAGCAGGGTTCCACCATGGCGGACACGATGGAAATCGAGTTCGCCGGCGGCGAACGCCACCGCATCCCCACGTGCTACTACGAGTTCGCCCGGCGCTATCCGGACGCCGGCGGCCGGCTCTATGAGGGATTCGTCGCCGCGAGCGCCGACCGGATCTTCGAGTCCACCAACGTCCACGTGGCGGCGTGAGGGCCGCCCCGCCGTTTGCCCGGCGCCGGTCTCCCCGCGAGACCGGCGCCGTTGACTCCCGCGCGGGCGGACTGGTTCACTCGGGCTGAGGAGCCGCGCTCGCCCGGCCATGAGACCTGCCCCCGCGCCATCGCATGTGCCGCGTGACAGCGATGACCTGATCCGCGAGCTCGCGTCGGTTCAGTCTGGCGTGGTGCGCGGTGACATGCTCGGACGCGGCCTCTACGCCACGGACGCGAGCATCTATCAGCAGATGCCGGTGGCGGTGGTTGTGCCTCGCACGCGGGACGACGTGCGGGCGACGCTGCGGATCGCGCGCGAGCGGGCGGTGCCCATCCTCAGCCGCGGCGGCGGCACATCGCTGGCCGGACAGACGACCACAGGGGGAATCGTCCTCGACCTGTCCAAACACTTGAACCGGCTGCTCGAGGTGAATCGCGAAGAGCGCTGGGTGCGATGCGAACCGGGCCTGGTGCGAGACCACCTGAATGCTCAGCTTCGCCCTCTCGGGCTGATGTTTGCCCCGGAGACCTCGACGAGCAACCGGGCCACGGTCGGCGGCATGATCGGAAACAACTCGAGCGGCATGATGAGCATCCGCTATGGCCGCACCAGCGAACACGTGCGCTCGCTCGACGTTCTCCTCGCGGACGGATCGGAAGCGCACTTCGGCCCGATCGCCGGGCCATCGCGCGGAGCACGCGAGGCGGCGATTCGGGCGCGGCTGATGAGCCTGGGCGCCGAGCACCGGGAGCGGATCGAGGCTCGCTGGCCGCGTGTGCTCCGGAGAGTGGGCGGTTACGCCCTCGATGAGCTGCTGGCCGCCGAGCCGAATCTGGGACGCTTTCTGTGTGGAAGCGAGGGGACGCTGGCGGTCACCCTGGAGGCAACGCTGGAGCTGGTACCGCCGCCCGGAGCCGTCGCGACGATGGCCGTCCATTTCCGCGACTTCCCCGAGTCGCTCCGGCTGGTGCCGCTGATCGTCGCGCACCGGCCCCTGTCGGTCGAATTGCTCGATCAGAGGCTGCTCCGCCTCTCCCGCGAGAATCCCGCGACGGCCCCGCTGTGCGGCTTCATCGAGGGCGATCCCGCCGCGATCCTTCTGGTCGAGTGCGATGCCGGCACGGTGGACGAGGCGCGCGCACGGCTCCGGGTGGTCGAAGCGGCCCTTCGCTCGACAGGCGCGGTGACAGCATTCCACTGGGCCAAGGACGACGTCGCGCGCCAGGCGATGCACGACGTGCGCAGGCTCGGACTCGGCGTGATGACGAGGATGACGGGGGACGCCAAGCCGGTCTCCTTCATCGAAGATGCCGCCGTTCCCGTCGAACGTCTCGCCGAGTACATCGAGGCACTTCAGCGCCTCTGTGCCGAGGAGGGTGTGGAGTCGATCGTCTACGGCCACGCCTCGGTGGGCGTGCTCCACTTCAAGCCCATTCTGAACATCAAGGACCCCAGGGGCCTCGAGACGATGGATCGCCTGGCCTCACGCACGGTCGCTCTCGTGCGCGAGTTCGGAGGCTCCTGGAGCGGTGAACACGGCGACGGCATCGTGCGCGGCTCGAAGAACCCCGAGTTCTGGGGACCGGAGTTCATCGAGCTTTTCCGCGAGGTGAAGCGGCTCTTCGACCCCACGGGGCTTCTCAATCCGGGTCAGATCTTCGACACGCCAGCCATCACGGAGGCACAGCGCTACGGCCCCGGCTACCGGGCCGAGTGGGAGCAGGCGCGCTTCCACTTCCGGGCCGAGGGCGGCTTCGCCGGCGCGGTGGAGATGTGCAACGGCGTCGGCGCGTGCCGCAAGGTGGGGCAGGGCACGATGTGCCCGTCGTTCATGGCAACGCGCGACGAGGAGCACTCGACCCGCGGGCGGGCCAACGCGCTGCGGCTCGCGATGACGGGCCAGCTCGGAAGCGGTGCGATGACGGGCGACGCTCTCTTCAAGGCACTCGACCTGTGCCTCGAGTGCAAGGCCTGCAAGACCGAATGCCCCAACAACGTCGACATGGCGAAGATGAAGGCGGAGGTCCTCGCCGCGCGCCACCGGGTCCGCGGCGCCTCAGCGCGGGACCGGGCCTTTGCATCTCTGCCGCGTTTGGCCCGCCTGTGCTCTGGCCCGATGGCCCGGATCGCCAACCCGCTGCAGCGCCTGACCGCGCCGCTGGTGAAGCGTGCGCTCGGCATCGCGGCGCAGCGCTCGCTCCCCCCCTTCGCCACCGAGAAATTCTCGGCGTGGTTCGCTCGCCACGTCGCGCTGCTCTCGGAGACGCTGCCCGCCGATGCGCCCGCCGTGGCGATCTTCGCCGACACGTACACCGAGTGCTACGAACCGTCGATCGGCATCTGGATGACCCGTGCGCTGAGCGCACTCGGCTGCCGGGTCGAGCTCGCCCGCGCGGGCTGCTGCTGCCGGCCGCTGATCTCCAAGGGCTTCCTCGACCTCGCCAAGCGGCGCGGGCTACGCACGCTCCAGGCGCTGGACGCATGGGCTCGGCGCGGCATTCCGGTGCTCGTGCTCGAACCGTCGTGCCTGTCGGCCCTGCGCGACGATTTGCCCGACCTGATCGACGATGAGGACTTGGGCCGCCGCATGGCGAAGGCCGTCATCGCCCCGGACAAGGCGATCGCGTCACTGCTGCGCGCGCAGGGCAGACCCCTCGAATTCCCGGTCGCATTGCCGCCGCTGCTGCTCCATGGTCACTGCCACCAAAAGGCCTACGACGGCACGCGCGCGACGATCGATCTGCTCACCCGCGGAGGCGCGGCGGTGCAGGAGGTGCCGTCCGGCTGCTGCGGCATGGCGGGGAGCTTCGGCTACGAGCGCGAGCACTTCGATCTGTCACAGCGCATCGGCGAGGACCGGCTCTTCCCCGCCGTGCGGGCGGCGAGCCCTGAGACGCGAATCGTCGCGAGCGGCTTCTCGTGCCGGCACCAGATCGCCGAGGCGACCGGCCGGCGGCCCATGCACTTCGCCGAGGCATTCAGCCGGGCGCTCCTGGGCGAATTCGGCGACGACGCGGCGGGCTGAAACGGCGCGAGGGGCGCCGAGTCTCAGGTCTCAGCGCCCCTCGCGATTCGGTCTTCTGGTCCTCCCCTCACTCACAGGCGCCGGGCACAGTGACCGGCGCCCCCGCTTCAATCCGCCGTGAAGACCGACAACTCGGCGGGGATGGTGAAGAGGTTGTTCGAGGTCTGGACGGTCCCCTGGCCTCCCTCAGCGGCGGGCCCGATCTGGACGTTCATCGAGATCGGCACCGCCTGGGGAGCAGAGAGGCTGAGCGCGACCTCCCAGGTGATCTCCCGCGAGGCGCTCGCCCCGACCGTCAGGCCCCGGAGATCGAGCTGCGTCGTCGTCGAGAAATTCTCACCGGGCAGGACACCGGAAATGTTCCCCAGGTTCTCCGTGTCCCCGGGGATCGCCTCCTGCACATCGACATCCGTCGCCCGCCGCGCCTCGTCATTGGCCAGGATGAGTGAGTAGGAGATCACATCGCCTGGCATCAGGTCACCCCCATTGGCGTCGACGGCGGTCACCTGCGATGAGTCAAAAGCCGGCGACGGCGCGAAGGCAATCGCGTCGACGACCGACGAGCTCAACCCCATCGCCGCGACCGAGCCGTCCAGGAGGTAGGAGAAAGAACCGGCCACTTTGAAGGTGTTCGCCAGCGTCCCATACTGCACCGGACTGAACCGGAAGACGTCCTGATTGGCCGGCTGAATGTCCTCGGGGCTCCCGATGCTGGCCGTGGCCGCGGCCGTCACGAGCAGCAGATCCCCTGCCGTCAGGGCAACACCGCCGATCTCGCAGTCCTGATCGACGAACTCGATCCCCTCGATGTCCTCGTTCGGACTCGGCGTCGTGAATCCCTCGAACGATCCGCGGAAGATCGGGTTCGAGCCGATCGTCCCCGCGCTGGTCACGCCGTAGGAAGTCGGCTCGAAGAGAAAGACATCCTCCGGCCGTCCGTTGAGCGATGGGCCGGGGTTCACACCCTCGAAGGACAGCAGCAGGTCACCCATCTCGAAAGTCACGCCGCCGCGGGTCACTGTCCGCTCGACGAACGCGAAGGCGTCGATGTCGCCCTCGGGCCCGGTGCTGATCCCCACACCCGTGTCGGCGCCGTCGAGAAAGTAGTACCACTTCCCCGCCGAGAGATCACCCGGAGTCGTCGGGATGAAAACGGCGATGTCCTCATCGTCGAACAGGTTGGTCAGGACACCGCTCGGGCGCGGGAGAGCGACCCCGTTGACGTCGAAGGAGACGAGAACACTCCCCGCGGGCACGAAGCCCCCCGGCGGGTTGTTGGGGTTGGTGGGCGGCTGGAAGTTCAGCGTGATATCCCGCTCGATGTAGTCGAGCCCGTCGATGTTGGAGCTGACGCTGTTGAAGAGAGAGGTGTCCAGGAACAGATCGCCGTTGCGATAGAGCCCGGCGGTGCCCAGTGGCTCGGCTCCGCTCGCGTCAAAGGCGATGACGTCCTCATTGTTGACGGTGAAGGGGCCGGGCAGGGAAGTCCCATCGGCATCGACGGAAAGCAGGATGTCGTAGGACGGGGCGGCCCAGGCAGACGAGCCGAGAGCGATGGCCAGAGGCAGGACCCAGAGACGCATGGTACACAATTCCCAGGGATTGCCTGATCGCGGTCACCGTCCACGCCATGGCGGGTACGGGTCCTGCGTCCCCTGAGACGTGTCCGGTCGAGCAGAAAGAGCGAGGAGCGAGGAGCCGGAGGCGTCGCGATGTCTCAGAGCCAAGGCCATCCCTGCTCAGGCCCCGATCTCAAGTCAATGGCTAAGTGCAACAGCGACAGCAGGCTTCGAGGTCACCCCTCGATGCATCCGGGCGGTGGCCTACTGAAATTGCCGGGAGTACAGCCGGACCCTGAGACTTCACTTGAAGGGTCCCGGCGTCAAAAAAACAGCTGCCGGAGCGCTCAGTCCGCGCTGAAGAGTGTCAATTCCGCGGGGATCTGAGACGGGTCCGCCGCCGCGCCGAAGACAGCGATTCCACCTGCGGGCAGCGGAGGCACGTTGACGGTGAAAACCTTCGTGCTGTCCACCGACCCCCACGGGAGGAAGGTGAATGGCTGCGAGAGATCCGTCCGCTGCACCAGTCGCATCTGAAGCGGATGGCCGGGCTGACCATCCAGGCGAAGCACGTCCCCCGGGGCCGGCTCGGGGAAGAACTCGACGGTGACCTCGATCGGGAACTCCACGGCCTGATTGGCTTCGACGGCATAGACTGCGCCGCTGGTCTCGGGGAATCCGTGCCGCTCGAAGAGATTCGCCTCCCGGATGCGGACGCTGATCCCGCTGGGCGCCTGGACATACCCGGGGAACCGGACCTGGTGCTGAGTGTACAGGCCGCCGCCGCCGACAGTGAGCGTGGCGACGCTCTCGCCGCCGCCGCGCCGCGCGGGACCCTGCTCGCGCTGCATATGGAACGAGCGGTCGTCGACCGTGTCCAGGGGCAGTGTGGCGTACAGTGCGGGCGATCCGTCGCCTGGGCCCATCGCGTCGACGCGCCCGAGCGGGATCGTGACGGTGTTGCTCGCGGCGTCGACCGTCTGCTCGGCCGTGACGGGGATGGCGACGAGCCCCGACCCGAGGTCGAGCAGCTGGTGGATGCGCATCAGCGGCTCTTCACCCAGCCCGCCGTCGCCGTTGTGCAGATCGTGGTCGGTGTACTCCATCGTCAGCGTCGAACCCGGCGCCGCGAAGACGATCTCCCCCGGCTCGATCGCGATGGCGTTCACGAAGTCCGTCGGCACGCCCGGCGGCGCCAGCTCGATCTCCTGCGGGGTCGACAGCGCCCCGGGCGCCACCGTCAGCGTGTGATGCCGGTAGACTGCGTCGTCGCTGTCCACGACCGAGACGATCCCCCCCGCAGGGCCGATGAGGGCGGAGTTCTTGATCGCCGCAAACTGGATGTCCCGCGGCGCGGACGGGGAGATCGGCGTGCCCGTCTCGGCGTCCACCACGTCACCGGGCTCGATCGTGCCCGACACGTCGATCGCCGACGAACCGGTGCCCGAGCCGGGGACGGTCAGACTCGCCCCCGCGCCGAGCGTGATCACCAGGTGCGTCGGATTGCTCGGGTTCTCGGCGGCCGTGAAGGCGCCGAGGGAGTCTCCGGGTTCGCTCAGCGTGAAATCGTCGGCCTCCAGGCTGCCCGTGAGCGAGATGGGCTGGTCGAACACCAGCACCAGCCGGTCACCGGCCGAGACGCCGCTGGGCGTGGCGGAGTCGACGTGGATCGCCTGCGCGATGACCGGTGGCGGTCCCTCGATCGTCACCAGCAGGTCCTGAGACGGATCGCTGACAAGGATGTCGCCTGACGGAAGCAGAGCAATGCTTGACGGATCCGCGAGCCCAGCGCTCGCCCCGACGGCAAAGCTGCTGATCGGCGGCGCAGCAGTGCCGGTGCGGCTCAGATGGACGAGCGTCGAAGCGGCCCCCTGCGCATTCACCACCCACAGCGTGCCGTCCGGGGCGACTTCGATGTCGCGCGGCGTCGTCACCAGCCCGGGGTTGATGGCGAAGCCACCGAGGTCCTGCATCCCATCGAGAGAGCGCCGCTTGACGGCGAAGAGCACCGGGTCGACGACCCAGAGGCAGCACTCCGGGTCGACGGTCAGGGAGGCGATGGCGGTGACGCCGAGCTCGGCGGCTGTCAACGTGTCGATCTCGACAAGACTGGCGCCGTCGAGCACATGCACCACGCCGGCGGTCGTGTCGGTGAGATAGACCGTGCCCTCGGGCGCGAGGTCGATCTCGGTGATCCCCGTGCTCACGCCGGTGAGATCGAAGGAGAACTGCAGCGCCCGGCCGTCCGTCGACAGCCGGTGCAGCGCGTCGCCCTGCGAGTCCACCACCCACGGGTGCCCGTTCACGTCACGCGAGAGCCCGGACACAGACCGCAGGCCCAGCCCGATCGCCCCTGGGATTTCGATCATGGACGGAGAGCCCGTTGCCGCTCCGGCCGCATCGTGCCGATACAGCGTCCGGTCTGTGACCTGCAGCGTCCAGAAGTCACCGCCGGGCAGCAGACCCGTCGCCAGTGGCCGCAGCAGCCCCAGGCCAGAGAGGTCGACAAAGCCCAGCAGATTGCCAGCCATGTCGAGGAGCACGAGGACGGCACCGTCGGCATCCGTGACCCACAGTTTGCCCGACGAATCGGCCTCGACGCCCCGCGGGTCGCTGAGCCCAACCAGGCCCAGATCGACCGTCGTCACCACGCCGGTGCCGTCGGACTCGATGACCACCACACTGTACGAACCGTTCACACCATCGAGCACCGCAAGGTCGCCTGACGGGAGCACCGACAGCCCCTGCGGGTCCGAGATGCCCAGACCACTCAGGTCGAACAGGGGGTTGGAGGCGGCCGTGCCGTCGGCGTTGCGGTGGTGCATCTCCAGACTGGCGAGGTCCGCGATGAACAGCGTCCCGTCGGAGGCGCGCGCCAGACCGCGGGGATCTGCCGACCCGAAGGAGCGTGTGCTGAACTGGCTCAACACCGCCGAGCCGTCCGCGCTCAGATGGACGACCTGGTCGGCCCCGGAGTCGACGAACCAGAGGCTCCCATCGGGAGCAACGGCGATGTCCGCCGGGTTGTCGTAGGCCAGGGGCTCCGAGGCCAGCGGCACCCCCGGCACGCCGAGGGCGGCGGGCACCAGGGTCAGGGCGACAAGGAGGCTGAGGGCGAGGCGAAGCATTGCGGTCACTCCAGCGGGCGGCCGGGGGGGCACGTCACCGCGCAGGGTTTCCTGGCTCGTCGGAGTTCGTGGGAGGGGGGAAGGAGCAGAGGGCGAGCGTCCATCGCGGCCGACTTGGGGCAGCAGCAGATCGACGCCTCGACCGGCCAGAGGGCAGCGGCGAGCGCACGAACTCGGTTCGGAGCTCAAAAATCCAAGATTCCTGGTCGTCTCATCGTCGGCGAAGGGCGAGGAGATGAGGAAATTCGCGGTTCCGGTCCCTTCCCGGCACATTCATCTGGCCCTGTGGAACTCTTCACCGATGCTTCATGGCCTTGGAGTTACTGTCGGCGAACCCGAGGAGAATCGATGTCCCTGCCAAGCACACCACTCCCTCCCCCCGCCGCGAAGTACCCCCTGTTTCGGGCCCCTGAGAAGTACATGGCCACGCGCGCCAGAGGCGGTCTGCGCGGCTGGCTCAAAGCCCGCCGCGAACACCGGGCCCTCGCCCGATGCCTGAAGGGCCTTCCGGGGCTGCGGACCGTCTGCGATGTGCCGTCCGGCCCTGGACGGCTCTTCGCGCTTTGGCGCTCTCACGGCCTCGCTGTGATCGGCCTCGACCTGGCCCCCGAGATGACGGGCAGCGCCTCGCGGATGCATCGGGCTCTCGGCCTCGGGGGGCGCGTCGGAGCGGGTGACGCCTTCCATCTCAGCGCCGCTCTCCCCGAGGGCGCGGACCTGATCGCCTGCGTCCGCTTCATGTACTACTTCGACCAACGCGAGCGAATCGCTCTCTGGCGCTCCCTCGCCGCCGCCTCGCACCGCCATGTCGTCGTGCAACTGCGCACCTCCGAGACGCTCAGAGGCCAGCTCGTCGCCGCCCGGACGGAGGCCAATCTTCGCCGCCGCCGGGCCCGCCACCTGACGCGTCGCCTCTGCTCGCACGCCGACATCGCGCACGAGGTCGCCGCCGCCGGTCTCAGGCTCGTCAGGATCGTGCCCATGGGCGAACTCTCCGATCGCGTCTTCGTCCTGGCCGAGAAGCCGGCCAAGCCGACGTGGATCCCCACCGTTCCCACGGTCGCTCCGATCCACCGCGGACGCTGGAGCCCCGCGGGTCTGGCGATCCGCGGTCTCGTCGCGGCATGCGGCTGGGCCGCGTCGCTGCGCC
>JABWBI010000055.1 GCA_013360565.1 Candidatus Sumerlaeia bacterium
GGCCAAGCGAGCGTCAGGCGCCGGACCAGACGCGCGCCGCCGACAGCCGCAGCCCCGGCGAGGAAGTTGGTGAGCAGCACGGGCCGGGGGATGGGCCACTGCCAGGGAGCCAGGGACGGATCGGCGGCGGTGCGGCCGAGGGCCTTCTCCACCATGTAGTAGATCCCGCCGATGACCAGCCCGATGAAGAGAGCGCTCGCGGTGATGAGAAGCTCTCCGGCGCCGGCGAACTGCGTCATGCGGCGATAGAGGCCGAGGAGCCAGAGCAAGGTGAGCTCGATTGCCACGACGGGAATGACGAGGGCGTGAAACTGGCGCGTGTAGTCGTCGGGCGTCTCGAAGTCGAAGCGCAGCTGATAGGCGAGGGCGAGCGCCCCCGCGAGGAGCAGGGCGTCGATGGCCATCCAGCCGATCTGCCGCGAAGTCCGCTGCCACATGAGACGCCCAGTTGCCCAGAATCCCGGCGGAAGATCAAGGCGGGCGTCAGCGGCCGGGAGAGCCACCCGTGACGCCCGGTGTCATCCCCTCGCGCCATCACTTCGTCAGACGGGTCGAGAACGCTCCGAAGGAGATCGCCCCCATGAGAGCCCTGCCCCTGGGCACCACCCTGGCCCTTGTCATCACCCTCGCCCCCGCAGATCCCCCGAGCTGGGAGAGCGTCGTCCAGACGCACCTCCAGCAGAGTTCCAGCCGTGAGGGGCTTGAGCGGTTCCTCGCGGTCTACGAGGCGCTCGGCGAGCCATTCACCGAGCGGCTTCAACCGCACAGCGATCTGCTGGGCGCGATCCAGCGCGAGGGCTGGAAGGGCAACACGCTCGCCCTCGAACCCCTTCTCGACGAGCTCCAGCCCGTCTTCGCCGGGGCCCACACCCTCGCGGCCCTCGACAGCGTGGACTTTCCGGCGGCAACGGACTTCAGCACGCCCGTCCCGAACTTCCTGCGTCTTCAGCTCCTGTTCAAGGCGATGGCCGCCGATGCGCGGCGCCTTGAAGCCCAGGGACGCCTTGACGAGGCGCTCGCACGCGCCCTCGATGTCACGGCGATGAGCAGCCTTCTTCAGGACACCGACGTGACGATGATCCAGCACCTCATCGGCGTCGCCGGCATGAGCATCGGGCTGCGCACGGCGGAGGCGATCCTCCCCGCGCCGGGCCTCTCCGAGGCCGCTCTCCGCGACGCGCAGGCACGCCTGATGCGCCTGGACGCCCGCGGGCCACGCATGGCCGACGCTCTCCAGATGGAGAGCGAGTGCATGATCCGCGGCATGAGGCAGCTGCGTGACAACCCCGCCGCGCTCGCGGAGACGCTGAGCGTCCCTGACCACCAGGCGGACGACGTCCGCGCGGCGCTGGCGGACTTCGCCCGCTTCGAGGCCGAGCACGCGCGCGTCTGGGACCAGGTCATCGCCCTCGCGCGGGCGCCGTACTGGGAGCAGGCCGAGGGGCCGGCGCCGGAGGAGATCGCGCAGCAGTCCACGAGCCCGCTCATCCGCGTCGCCATGCCGAACTTCCTGGAGGCGGGCGTCCGCGAAACAGTCGCACGGGCCCGGCTTCGCCTGTGTCTCGCGGTCATCGCCCTGCGGCTCGGGGAGCCCGTGACGGAGATCCAGGACCCCTTCACCGGCCTGCCGCTCGGCCTCTCGATGGAGACCGTCCGGAGCCTCGGCCCCGACCGCGAGGATCAGCACGGCGCACTGCTCTACGACCCGACGAATGGCACACTGAGCCCAGGAGACGTCGTCGCCGCGCGGTGAGGCCTACGTCTCGCACGGCTCTGTCGAGGCTCGCATCGACAGAGCCGTGCGCATGCGCGGGTCGCCGCCGTAGCGCATGATCTCGTAGACCTTGCGCTCGGCCTCCTCCCGGGGCAGGCGGGCGACCTCCGTCACGCCGACCTCGTCGACCTCCCGCGCGTGGCGCAGGGCCCGCTGGAAGTCCATGCCGAAGAGGGCCCCGAGCATTTCGATGACGTACTCATAGGTGTGAAAGTCGTCGTCGTGCAGCAGCACCCGCCACAGGGGCGCGCGCTCGGTCTCTGGCGCTGAGGCGGCGGATGCTTCGGTGATGGGGTCCATGGTCACCGTCTGTATCATGCCAGCGCTTGGCCGATCAGGCAAGCGCCCCCAGCCGTTCACGGAGGGCTTGCGCAAAGCAACGGGGGGCGCTCAACTGATGCAAGCGCTTGCACCCAGGAGTTCGACCCATGCCCCGGCTCGCTCCGCGTCTCGCCCTCGCCCTCACCGCCGTTCCCGCGGCGGCCTCGCCCATCGCCGTCCCCTACGGCATGCACGGGCCGACGTTCAGCCACATGCACAGCTCGCCCGATGTCTGGGAGCGCGGGCAGACGACCTTCGACGCCTTTCACCAGCTCGGTCTGGACTGGGCTCGCATGGACCTGTGGTGGGGAGTCGCCGAGCCCGAGCGCGGCCGGTACGACTGGGGCCACTTCGACCGCGCAGTGCAGGCCTACGCCGACAATCAGATCTCGCTCATGGCCATCCTCTGCTACGGCCCGGCGTGGAATCGCTCCGAGGCGCCGGTCACCGGCGAGGACCGCCAGGCGTGGGGGGAGTACGTCTTCCACACCGTGTCGCGCTACCGCGACACCGTCCACGAGTGGGAGGTCTGGAACGAGCCCAACATTCTGCCCTTCTGGTCGCCGGAGCCCAGCGCCGCCGACTACGCGGAGGTCCTGCGCATCGCCTTCGAGCAGGCCAAGCGGGCCGATCCGGACTGCACCGTCGTCGGCGGCGGGATGGCGGGGCCGGACGCCGGGTTTCTACGCGGCGTCTTCGAGGCCGGGGCCGGCGAGTGCTTCGACGTGCTCTCTTACCACAACTACGGCAACCGGGTGACGCGCGACGGCGTGCGCGACGAACTCGCCCGCCTCCGCGGCGTCCTCGCGGAGTTCGGCCGCGCCGACGTCCCCATCTGGCTCTCCGAGCACGGGATCTTCACCGGCCCGGGCGGCGTCACCGAGCGCGAGCAGGCGCGGGACATCGTCCGCGTCGCCCTCTGGCGCTTCGCCGAGGGTGTCGAGCGGCACGTCTATCTCTCACTGCGCGACTGGTTCGGCGAGAGCGACCCGCAGGCGCGCGACATGTGGGGGCTCCTCGACGTCGACGGCCGACCCAAACGCTCCTTCGCCGCCGTGCGCACGATGGCGCGCGAGATTCGCCAGCGGCCTTTCGCGGGCGAGGTCGCCCTCGGCACCGGCGTCGAGGCGTTTCTCTTCGGCGGTGTGAACGACAACGCGCTGGCGATCATGAGCACCGGCGGCTCGCGGGAAATCACGCTCGACGCCGGCGTCACTCACCTGATGACGGTCTCGCTCACGGGCGAGGAGACTCTGCTCACCGAGGCCGGACGGACGTTCGATCTGACGCTGACCGGCGAGCCCATGTGGCTCGAGAACGTGGGCCGCAACCTCGTCCTGTTGGCCGCGACCCGGTCCGCGCCCGTCACCGTCGCGCGTGGCGAGGCGGCGCCCCTGACCGTCCGGATCGAGAATCCCTTCGACCGCGAGATCACCGTCACGCTCACGCCGGGCGAGGTTCAGGGGCTTCACCCGGTGATCGGGGGGGCGGCCGTCACGCTCGCCCCGGGTCATGCCGCCGAGGTGCGGATGGACGTCCACGCCGCCGCCGACGCTCGCATCGCGGTGCTGGACCTGCCCCTCGCGCTGCAGGTCGAGGGCCTCGCACTCCCTCCCGATGAGGCCGTTCACCACGCCTCGATCGCCATCGCCGAGCCGTTCAGTCTCGCGCGCCTGCCCGGGCGCTCGCTCGACGGCGAGGGACGCCTCCCGCTCGCGTTCGCGCTGGACAACCATCTCGCTGAGCCGCTCGCCTACACGGCCGGACTGCGCATCGACGGCGAATCGTCCACCGCCATCGAGGGGCGCATTCCAGCCGGTGCCTCGGGTGAGATCCACTTCGGCCTCTCCCTGGACGCTCTCGCACCGGGTGCGGCCATCGCGGCCTCCGTCGAGGTCCGGGCCGCCGGTCACACCGTCACGGCGGGCGAAAGGCTGCGGGGTTTCCCCATCGCCCGCCTCGCGCACAGCGTGACGATCGACGGGGACCTCTCCGAGTGGACAGGGCCGCCGACGCTGACCCCCGATCAGTTCCACGAGGAGGACTTCAACCCGAACATGAACGGCGGCGACACCGACATCAGCCTCACGGGGTGGCTCGCCTGGAGCCCGGAGGGCATGCACCTCGCCCTCCGCGTGACCGACGATGTCGTCGATCTGCCCCCCGACCGCATGATCTGGGACTGGGACGGCCTTCAGATCGCCTTCGACACGGAACATGACGCCGTCGAGGGCACCGGATTCGACGACGACGACATGGAGATCGAGATCGGCCGGCTCAAGGACGGGTCGACACTCGTCTTCGCCGGGGCCTATCCCCCCGGCCGCATCGACGACGTCGTCACCGGGCACAGTGAGGTCGCCGTGGCGGCGGGAGGCGGCGAGATCTGCTACGAGATCTTCTTCCCCGCCGCGGTGCTCGATCCCATGCGCTTCGAGGCCGGGGCGCTCATCGGCTTCAACCTGATCCAAAACGAGGCCGACGGCCAGGGCCGCGAGGGATGGCTCGAACTCGCCCCCGGGATCGGATGGGGCAAGGAGCCGCACCTCTACCCCACAGGCGTCCTCATGCCCTGACGCCCCTCAGTGCCAGGACACGCCGGACTCGACATCCGGGACGAGGGACAGCGCGCCCCACGCCGCGATGCCGCTTGATCCTGTCAGTGACGTCACTCCCCGGGCCGTGACAGTGCCGGTCGCGCCGTCCACCGTCACGAGCTGCGGGGAGGCCGGGGACGGCCCGAACCCGGCCGGGCGGCGGAACGGCTCGCTCTCGATGTCACTGCGGATGAGCCGCATGCCATAGGGAATCGGTGTCCAAACGCCCTGCGGCGTCACAAGGTCGCGCTCTTCCTCCGTGAAGAACTGCACGGTGAGGTCGACCGGCCCCGGGAAGGCCACGGGCTGTCCCGCCGCGTCGCGGGTCTCCACGACGAAGAGCGCCGCGCTCGACTCGGGAAAGAGCGCATCGCCCGCGGGCGACGTGCGCTCGAAGAGCACGGGGGAGCGAATCGTGACCTGGACCCGGTCCGGGTCGGAGCCGGTCGTCGCCTGAAAGCCCGGGAACTCGATCCGGTGCCCGGCATACACGCTGCCCTCACCCGGCAGCAGAGTCAGCGCCGGCGGGGCAAGGGCGAGACGGCTCTGGCCCTGAGCGGCGGTGAGGAAGATTGAACGCTCGACAACGGGGGCGACCGGCAGCGTCGCGAAGAGTCCCGGTGTTCCGTCTCCGCCGGTGGGATTGAGACTGTCGATCTCCACTTCGACGGTCCGCGTCGACCGGTTGACGGTCTGGGCGCCCGGAACTGGCACGGGGATGAGCGCACCGCCGGCTTCGACGATCTGGTGAACGCGCATGAGCGCGGCCAAGCCGCCGAGCTCCGTGTCGACATCGCCTGGGCGGTACTCCAGCCGCAGTGTGGCTGGGGCGGCGAAGGCGAGCGAGCGGCGCGCGGATGCGCCAGAGGCGTCGGCGGGCGCCGCCGTGATGAGAACCGCATTGACGAATCCCGTGACCGTGGGCGTGGGCCGCAGCGTGATTCGCTGGCTGCTGGTGAGCGACCCGGCCGGGACCGTGAGCCGATGCTGCGTGTAGGCGGCATCGGGGGAGACGAGCACCTGCACCTGACCGCCGCCAGGACCGACCACGTCGCTGCCCTCGAGGAGAGAGAAGAGCAGGTCCCTCGGCGCGCTGGGTTCCGCCGGGACCCCGAAGCGGCTGCGGATTGCACCGGGAGATATCGTCGCCGCGACATCGATGGCAGACGACGTCCCGCCGGGGCCGACTCCGGTGACGGTGAGCGAGGCCCCCGCACCCAGAGTGATGTCAACGAGCCGCGTGTTGAACGGGTTGCCCGCCACGGCGAAGCCGGCTCCCCCCAGGCTGTCGCCAGAGGCCGACAGCGTGAAGTCGCCGGGAGCAAGGCCCGGGGCGACCACCACGCTGCGGCTGAACACGAGGGTCAGCGTCTCGCCCGCCTCCACCTGGCCATCGTTGTCATGGTCGGTGACAATGGCCTGCTCGACAGTCGGCGGAGTCAGGTCCGAGGCCTGCACCAGTGCATATTCACACGGGAACGTCTGCCCGTCGAGCGTGACGCGGCGCAGAGCGGGATCGCTCGCCTGGTCCGGGGGCAGATACCACGTCGCGCCACCGTCCCTCGAGATCAGCGCGTAGCCGCGCCAGGGTTCTCCTTCCTCACGGGGAAGATCGGCGATGGTCACCTCAGCCCCCTGCGGACCCAGCCCTGTCCGGTCCGTCGTGATTCGCCAAGCCACCTCGGGTGAGAGGGGCAATCCGCCGAGCGAGAGCTGGGGCTGCGGAGTGACTTCGACACTGACCAGGCACGCGCCCGCAGGTCCCGGCCCGGAGCCCGCTCCGAAGTCGATCCACACGCGCGACGCGGGGAGATTGAACGAGCCGTCGCCGGGAAGGCCGACCGCTCTCCGCGGAGCATCGCCGGCGCAAGCGGTGGCGCGGTGAACCGACGGGACGACATTGCCAGCGCCATGGATGACGTAGACCTTGCCCGACTGCTGGCGGCCGAGGCCGACGCCGTTCGGTGCCCCCAGCAGGAGATCGGTCAGCCCGTCGCCGTTCACATCCCCCGCGGCGGAGTCGCCGAAGAGTTCAACGTTGCGGTCGCTGCTGAAACCGTTGAATCGGACGCCGCTCGTCCCGTCGAGCGTTCCGAGGTCGAAGATGCCCGATGCCCCGAGCTCGAGCGCCGAGCCATAGACGAGGAAGCCCTGCAGGCCACTGAAAGACTTCGCGCTGATGAGCACATCCCCGAGGCCGTCGCCGTTGAAGTCACCGGCACAGGAGAGCCGGTGGCCGGACTGCGATCCATTCACGCTGCCGTCCAGCCGCACCCCGTCCGTGCCATCCAGCGTCGCCAGATCCAGCACGCCACCCGCTCCGATGCCGGAGGGTGACCCGAAGACGAGATACGTTGACCCCGCCTCCGTCCGGCCCCCCGGGCTCGCGCTCGGCGCCCCGATCAAAATGTCGCCCAGCCCGTCGCCGTTGAAGTCACCGGCAGAGGACACCGTGACGCCCGTGGACTCTCCGGCTGGGCCGGTGATCCGCACGCCGTTGGTGCCGTCGACCGCCCCGAGCTCCAGCACGCCGCCCGCTCCCAGGCCGGAGGCGCTCCCGTAGACGAGATAGGCCAACCCGGACGAAGCCGCTCCTGCGATGGTGCCCACGAGCACATCGTCGAATCCGTCGCCGTTCACATCCCCCGCGCCCGAGACGGCATACCCCGCCTGATCCGCGGACGCGGCCCCTCGCAGACGCGATCCCTGCGATGGGCTCAGAGTGCCGAGATCGAGAAGTCCCCCGGCACCGAACGAAGGACTGCCGTACAGAACGATGGCCTCCCCGGCGTCGGTGCGACCGCTGGGGTCAGCGTAGCGGTCGCCGACCAGCAGGTCCGCGTGGCCATCGCCGTTGACATCCCCAGCGCCGGAGACCGCGGACCCCAACTGATCGTCCGTCCCCGTGCCCACGATCCGAACACCGTTTGCCCCGTCGAGCACTCCGGGTTGCAGATGAAGCGAGCCGTCCGTCCCGATCCCCCCGACTCCCCCGAAGAGCACGTGGCACTCGCCCGGCGAGGTCCCCGGCGCGCCGAGGAGGGCATCGTCGAATCCGTCGCCGTCGACATCCCCCACACCGGAGACGCTCTCCCCCAGGCGCCCCATGGCCGCGTCTCCCGAGATGAAGCAGCCCTGCGCGGCAGTGAGAGTCTGCAGGTCGAAGGCGCCCGCGGCGTGTGTCAGTGGCCCGTGGAGGACGTAGGCGGTGCCCGCACCGCTGAAGCTGTCGTCCTCGGAGGCGCCGATGACGAAATCCGCCCGGCCGTCACCGTTGACGTCTCCGATGCCGGACGCGCTCGTCCCGAGGCGGTCGTTCGCCTGGGCCCCGGCGACCTGGATACCGCTCGTCCCATCGAGCCCCGTGACATTGAACGGCGTCGGCAGTGGCGCGGCGGAGGCCGTGGCCGCCAGGGCCCACGCCACCACCACTGGGCCAATCAGACGCCGGTTGGCCGTGACTGCTCGCCGCGGCGGCGAGGCATGCCGTGGAGTCACCTCGCGACTTCTCCCGGATGACTGACGATCACGCAGGCGGTGAACGGTCCGCCCCGGCCCCGCTCTGCAAGGGCCAACCTACTCCGGCGCCGGGCGATCTGTCGAGTGGGATCGCGACTCTGCCGCGGGGCGCTCAGGGCTGGCCGAACATCACCATGCCCGACGGCACCGACTGGGCCGCGCCCTCGTTGTAGATGAACAGATGCTGACCCGAGATCCAGCCCTGTGGCGCGTCGCAGGCGCTCGTCAGCCAGACGCGGTACCAGCCGCTGTTGACCTGGTCGCAGACGAAGCGCTGCCCCGTGATGGCCTTGCCCACGACTGCCGAGTTCGCGTCCGGCGCCGCGTGGATGGGCACCTCGACCGACTCGCTGAAGTCGCGCGCGTCGCTCCCGGTGTTTCGGTCGGTTGCGATGCCGACGCTGCAGACCGGCGTCGACGCCGTGTTGATCCGCGCGCTCAGGCCCGCGCCGTCGGAGAACCACGCGCTGCGGCGGACAACGGGTGCGAAGCGGACGGCGTCCGCATAGACCCGGCCGGGCAGTGAGCCGCTGACGGTGCCCGTGACCGTGCTCTCGAGAATCGTCACCGCGCCGGTCGCCGCGCTCTGCCCCAGCGGGAAGTCGTATGTGCCGAGGCTCACCCATGAATTCGCCATCTCCGTCCCCGCGCCGAAGGTCACCGTCAGCGTGTAGGGGCAGGCACGGGAGGCGTTCTGATAGGTGTCGACGGCGATGTAGTAGGTCCCTGCGCTGGGCAGGGCGTAGTTGGAGATGGTGAAATCGTTGCGCGCGAGGCAGTTCGTGTTCGAGAGACTCCCGAGAAGATGGACGTCGACGTCGTAGGCCGGATACGGGTGCGATGCGGGCTGCGTGACGGCGATGGTGACCGTCGTGGGGTCGTCGACTGTGAACCGGTAAACGCGCTCGGGGCCGTTCTCCGGCGTGCCGGAACCGGCGGGCGAGTACGAGTTCCACACGCTCGGCCCGCCGATGGTCGTGTGGCTCGCCACGTACGGATAGCGGTCGATCACGTAGGGGTCCGCCTGCGTGCCCGAGCCGCCGCCGGGGGTCCCCGGCACCTGATCGAGCACCACGTCGGTCGTCCCGCCGAGGTGCGTGACGCGGCAGGTCACCCCGCGGGCGTTCGCCTGCGCGGGCCAGGTGGCGAAGACCTCGTGCGCACCGCGCTGCGTGATGTTGGGGACGAACTGGGCGGTGTCGGTGCCGCCGATCGCGTTGAACCGGCTCCCCGCGCCGGCGAGGGGCACGCGGTTGGCACTCCCCGGCGGATCATCAGCCGCCGACTTGTCGGCGCTGCTTGTCCACGCACCGGTCTCGGCGTACGGCGGCGCGGCCGTCACCCCGCCGCCCGGAGTGCGGCTCTCAAGGGCCCGCGCCGGCGCGCTGGGCAGGAAGATGCGCCACCAGGTGTTTCGCTGCGAGGCGACGAACCGCGCCCCCTGGGGGGCCGAGGTGACGATGCTGTGAGAGGTCGACGCTCCCTCGCGGATGTTGAGCGAGCCGGCGGTGGTCACCTCGGTGAAGACCAGGCACGGGCGCGTCGCGTCGTAGTAGAACTCGTCCTGCGAGAACCAGCCGTTGTGGAACCCGCAGGCGTAGTTGCCCGTCCCGCTCGCGTTGGCCACGCCGAAGTGCAGATGCGGCCCCGTCGAGTTGCCGGTGTTGTCCGAAATGGCGATCTGCGCCCCCTGCGTCACGGCGGATCCGACACTCGGCGGGAGGACGCCGTTCTGCGAGAGATGCCAGTTGTTGACCGTGAAGGTGCGCCCCGAAGCCGGGACGCTGTAGATGATGTAGTTGCCAGTGTCCGAGTGGTCGTCGTTGGGCACCGATTCGCGCAGCGCCGTCACCGTCCCGTTGCCCACGGCGTAGAGGGGCGTGCCGTTGGCCATGCCGAAGTCCGTGCCGCTGTGATCGTCGTAAGCGTGGCCGCTGCCCCCCGTCACGTCGCCCGAGGACCAGCCGGTCCAATCCGAGATGGGGCCGGCACCGCGCGCGAGGTCGAACGCCGCCGTCATGCGGTAGGCGTCCCAGCTGTCCGCGGGGGAGTAGGGCGAGCTCAGCGGCCCCCCGGGTGTCGCCGGCCCCGCGGCCGCGCCGGCCGCGAGCGAAACGAGAGTCAGGGCGGCGAAATGCAGGGGCTTCATCACTCCACCTCCGGGAGGGCCAGGACGGCGAGCTCCCCGTCGTCGGTCTGGACCGCCACGGTGCCAGCGGCCATGAGCTGGGGCCGCGCGCCGTCGCCGAGCGCCGCCGCTCCCTGGCCATCGAGATCCACGATGCGCACCTCGCGCGACTCGTCCGGCCGTGCGGTCGCGTACACCAGTCGCCCGTCCCCGGTCCAGACCGTCTGCCCGACGAGGGCGACGGGTAGATTCTCACCATACCTGGCGCCGGGCGTTGGCTCATCGAGGCAGCGGATGTCCCCGGTCGCCAGGTCCATGACGAACATCGCCGCGTGGCCGCCCAGCCGCGTCGAGTTGAAGAGCATCTGCGTCCCATCGGGCGAGATCGACGGTGCCCAGTCGGCCTCGGGATGAACGACGAGCGGCGTCAGCGCGCCTGTTTCGAGGTCGAGGCGGTGAATGTCGTTGTTGTTCATCCGGAGGAACTCCTCCGTGTTGTCCGGATTGCTCTGCCGCTGCTCTGTCCAGTCCGGATCGAAGCAGGTCAGCGCCGCTGCGCGGCCATCCGGCCACCACGCGAAGTGGCTCGCGCGGCGCTCAATGCCGAGGTCGATCACCCGGGCGCCGTCCCACAGCCGCGAGTCGCGATTCACGGTGATGAAGAGCACGTCGTCCCCCACCGGCGCGGGATAGGCGCGGAGCACATCGCCGGCGATGACCGTCTCCGCGCCGCCGGGCTCAATCAGGCGCAGGCTCAGCCCGCGCGTGATCTCGTGGGGGGCGTCCCGTTCGATCGGCCCGGCCCCGGCGACAAGACGCCCATCGGCCAAGGCGCCGAAGAGCTCGGCCACGGGGCCCGGCGTGGCGACGGTCCCGATGGACCCGTCGCTCTCCACGGTCCACACCTGACCCCCGGCCGCAAAGAGCGCCGGCTGTGCCGGCGCGGACGCCGCCAGGGTGAGAAGAGGGATGACACAAGCTCGCATGGCGCTCAGCACCTCCAGGCCCGCCCGTGCAGTCTGGCATCCGCGCGGACAGGAGGCAAGAGCGACCGCCCCGGGGCGGATCGGGCGTTGACACCCGCCCGGGACTTCAGGCACACAGCGGGGTCCCATCATTCACCGGAGAGGATTCCGACCGATGCTGATGCAGGGCAAGACCGGGCTCGTCGTGGGCGTCGCGAACAAGAACTCGATCGCCTGGGCCATCGCCGAGCGGCTCGCGGCCGAGGGCGCGCGGCTCATCTTCAGCTACCAGAGCGAGCGGCTGGCCGAACGGGTCGCGCCGCTGGTCAAGGAGCTGGGTCCCTCGCACTTGGTCCTCCAGTGCGACGCGTCGAGCGACGCGGAGATCGACGCGCTCTTCGCGCAGATCGGCCAGCAGAGCGAGACGCTGGACTGCCTCATCCACTCGATCGCCTTCGCCAACAGGGAGGAGCTGTCCGGTCAGTTCGTGACGACGTCACGCGAGGGCTTCCGGCTGGCGAACGACGTCAGCGCCTACTCGCTGGTGGCGCTGGCGCGCCGCGCCGCGCCGCTGATGGCGAAGGCCGGCGGCGGCTCCATCGTCGCGCTGACCTACCTCGGCTCGGAGCGGGTGATCCCCAATTACAACGTCATGGGCGTCGCGAAGGCGGCGCTCGAGGCCTCCGTGCGCTACCTCGCCGCCGACCTCGGGCCGCAGGGCATCCGCGTCAACGCGATCAGCGCGGGACCGATCTCGACGCTGGCGGCCCGCGGCATCGCCGGCTTCACGGGCATGCTCAAGCAGGTGGCGGACAAGGCGCCGCTGCGGCGCAACACCGAGGCGGCCGAGGTGGGCGACACGGCCCTCTTCCTGTGCTCGGACCTCAGCCGGGGCGTCACGGGCGAGATCATCCACGTCGACAGCGGCTATCACATCGTCGGAATGTGAAGCCGCCCTCTCCCCGCGGGGAGAGGCGGAGCGAGGGCCATGGCCGACGCCGCCTCCATGCGCCGCGAATACACGCGGGCCGGCCTCCGCGAGGAGGATGCCGGGGACGATCCGCTGGTACTGTTCGCCCGGTGGTTCGACGAGGCCGCCGGCGCGGCGATCCGCGAGCCGAATGCGATGATCCTCTCGACGCTGACGGGGGCGGGGCCGGCGGCGCGGACGGTGCTCCTGAAGGGATTCGACGGCGGCGGGTTCGTCTTCTACACGGGTCTGGCGAGCGCGAAGTCGCGCGAGCTGGAGGCCGATCCGCGCTGCGCGCTCACGTTCCTCTGGGTCGAGCTCGAACGGCAGGTGCGCGTCGAGGGCGTGGCCTCACGCGCACCGGAGGCGGAGGCGGACGCGTACTTTGCGTCGCGGCCGCGCGCGAGCCAGCTCGGC
>JABWBI010000056.1 GCA_013360565.1 Candidatus Sumerlaeia bacterium
TCGGCCTCTCGTGCGACGTCTTCATGGGCCGCGAGGACATGCGCCGGCAGGCGCTCAACGTCTTCCGCATGCGGCTCCTGGGCGCGCGCGTGGTCGAGGTCACGGGCGGCTCGATGACGCTCAAGGACGCCACCAACGAGGCCATGCGCGACTGGATGGCCAACGTCGACTCCACTCACTACATCATCGGCTCAGCCGTCGGCCCCCACCCCTTCCCCCTGATGGTGCGGGACCTGCAGGCGGTCATCGGGCGCGAGACGTGGGCGCAGTGCGAGGAGCGGCTCGGCCGCCTGCCGACGCACATCGTGGCGTGCGTCGGCGGCGGGTCGAACGCCATCGGGATCTTCGCGCCGTTCGCCGGCACCGGCGTTCAGCTCATCGGCGTCGAGGCGGGCGGGCTCGGCCTCTCGACCGCCAAGCACGGGGCGTCGATCGAGCAGGGCGAGATCGGCGTCTTCCACGGGTCGAAGAGCCGCGTCCTGCAGACGCCCGACGGGCAGATCGTCGAGGCCCACTCGATCAGCGCGGGGCTCGACTACCCCGGCGTCGGACCCGAGCACGCGCTCTTCGCCGAGACCGGCCGCGCGAGCTACGTGAACGCCACCGACAGCGAGGCCCTCGCCGCGGTGCGCCTGACCTGCGAGACCGAAGGGATTCTCCCGGCGCTCGAGACGGCGCACGCCATCGCGCATCTGCCGAAGATGGTCCCGGCCCTCACCGGCGATGACATCGTCGTCCTCTGCTGCTCGGGCCGCGGAGACAAGGACATCGGGACGCTCCGGGAGCGGTTCGACCTGTGATGACGTGAGAACGGCGGCAATTGGCGCCGGCTGCCACCGCCGGGATCGGCCCGCCTTCTCATCGGCGCCATCCGCGGCTGATCATCACTCCAAGAACTCGATGAGCTTCTTCCGCCGGCTCGGGTGCCGCAGCTTGTTCAGCGCCTTCGTCTCGATCTGGCGGACGCGCTCGCGGGTGACGTTGAAGATCGTGCCGACCTCTTCGAGGGTGCGGGGGAAGTCGTTGCCGCCGATGCCGAAGCGCAGGCGGAGCACCTTCTCCTCGCGCTCAGTGAGGGTCTGGAGGACGTCGTCGATGCGCTCCTGCATGAGCGCGTAGGCCGTCGCGTCGACGGGCGAGACGGCGTCCTGGTCCTCGATGAAATCGCCGAAGTGCGAGTCGCCGTCCTCGCCGATGGGCGTCTCGAGGGAGATCGGCTGCTGGGCAATGCGGTAGACGCGCCGGATCTTGTCGACCGGCATGAGCATCTTCTCGGCGAGCTCCTCGGGGGTGGGCTCGCGGCCGAGCTCCTGGACGAGGTAACGGCTGACGCGGGAGAGCTTGTTGATCGTCTCGATCATGTGGACGGGGATGCGGATAGTGCGCGCCTGATCCGCGATGGCGCGGGTGACGGCCTGGCGGATCCACCACGTCGCGTAGGTCGAGAACTTGTAGCCGCGCTGGTACTCGAACTTGTCCACCGCGCGCATGAGGCCGATGTTGCCCTCCTGGATGAGGTCGAGGAACTGGAGGCCGCGGTTGGTGTACTTCTTGGCGATGGAGACGACCAGGCGGAGGTTGGCCTCGACGACCTTCATCTTGGCCTCGTGAGCCTCCTTCTCGCCCTCGTTGATGGCGACGGCGATCTCGCGCAGCTCCTCGTAGGTGTTCCCGGCGTCCTTCTCCAGCTTCTTGATGAGCCGCTGCGCGTTGCGCACGCGCTTGTCGAACATGACGAACTGGTCGACAGTGTAGCCGTACTTCTTCTCCAGGCGCTTGGCCTCGGGTGAGTTCTTCTTGGTCTTCTTGACGATGCGGCGGAGCTCCTCCTCGCTGAGCATCGTCTTGAGAACGACCTCGCGGATCTCGCGGTTGGCCTCCTCGATCTTCTGGGCGATGTCCTTGATGCGGTCGGCGATGTTCTCGATGATGTTGAAGTTGAAGTCGATCTTGCGCAGGTGGTCATAGACCTTCTCGCGCCGCTCGGTCAGCTCCTGCTTGATCCTCGCCGCCTCCGCGCCCTCGAGGCTCGGGTCCTCGAGCATCTCGAGCGCGACGAGGTTCTTGCCGTGGTGGTCGAGGACCCTGGTGATGTGGTCGAGCACGAACGCGATCCACTTCTCGCGCTCGTCGGGGTCGGACTCGTCGATGTTCGCCCGCAGCAGATCGTTGAGGTTGATGTTGCCCTGCTCAAGGCGCTCGCGGATCTTCTGCAGCTCCCCCGCCGTCGCGCTCGCGTAGGCGATCGCGTGCGTGATCTCGTAGCGCCCCTTCTCGATCTGCTTGGCCAGCGTCACCTCCTCCTCCCGCGTGAGGAGCGGCACCTTGCCCATCTCCATCAGGTAGAGGCGCACGGGGTCGTCGATCTTGACCGACTCGGCGTCCTGGGCCATTTCCTCGCTGCGGTACTCGAGGATGCCCGGCGCGGGCATGTCGTCCGCACCCGGCTGGTCACGGTCCTTGCCCCCCGACTCCTCGACGTCCTCCAGGTCCTTCTCATCGAAGACGTCGATGTGAAGGTCGCTCAGCTCGTCGAGCAGCGTGTCCATGACCTCGGAGACCTCGACGTTGTCCGGCAACGCCTGGTTGATCTCCTCGTAGGTGACGTAGCCCTTCTCCTTGCCGAGATCGATGATCTTCTCGATGTGGCTTTGGCTGTCGCCATAGTCCCGCTTGGCCTTGGGCTCGGCGCCTTCGACCGCGGCCGCTGTCCCGGCCGGGGCTGCCTTCGGCTCCTCGGCGGGAGCCGCCTTGCCCTTCGGAGCTTTCTCGGCCTTCGGCGCGGACTTCGCTCTGGCGGAGGGAGTGGCCGGCGACGACCCGTTGCCGCCCTTCGCCTTCGGCGCGGGCAGCGGCGGCTTCTTGGCCTTGACCTTGTCCTTCGAACCCGACCGCTTCTTGGCGGCCGGCTTGGCGGTCTTGGCGGGGCTCTTGCGCGATCTCATCGTCGATCATCACTCCACGGGGGCGGCGCGTCCGAGCGCACCAAGTCCCTCACTAAGCTGTAGACTCCAGATCTGCGGAGAAGGCTGACGGCACCGTGTCAGGGGGGCGTCGGGCGGCGAAAACGGCGTGGGCCGGGGTGCAGCTCGTCGAGCGTGCGCTGGATCGCCTGGGACGTCTGCTGGGCCATCTCATCGGACGGGGCGTGGCTGAACTCCTCACACAGGTGGGCGAGCCGACGCTGCGCCGCCTCGCGCTGCAGGCGCCCGAGCACCTCCGCCAGAATCCGCCCGGGATCGGAGTAATCATCGTCGGCGAGCAGGATCTCACGCAGCAGCGCCTGGGCCTCGGGGTCGTCTCCCGCCAGCCTCTCGGTGGCGTCCAGAGCAAAACGGCCACTCGCCTCAGGCAGTTCCTCCTCGGCGAGCAGCCGCTCAAGCCAACCCTGAAGCCGTGCATCCGTGATCAGGGACCGCACGTCGGGCTGCTGGCGAACTTGGCCGACCAAGTCCGGTTTTTCCAGCAAACAGCGCAGAAGAGCCTGTTCGGGGGCCGGGGGCCTGTCAAGCTTTCTCTGGAGAGCCTCAGCCCGCAAGTCCCGAGCCGCACGCCCCCCCGCAGAGGCCATCTGACGGCGGACGAGATCCTCCGGAACCTCGATCAACTGGGCCACGAGGCTGATGTCGGCATCACGACTGATTTCATTGGGGTTCGCCTGAACCACGGGACTCAGCTGCTCCAAGGCCCAAATCCGGCGCTCCAGCGGCTCCGGCGGCCCGTCGGTCGAGGACATCAGGCGCGTGGCCAAGTGCTTCAGCGCGGGCCGGGCTGATTCAACCACACGGCGCAGGGCCTCTGGGCCATCCCGACACACGACATCGTCGGGGTCCATCCCAGACGGCAAGGTGGCGATGACGACCTTCAACCCATGCCGCACCAGGATCTCGCAGCCGCGCAGCGTCGCTTTCTCCCCGGCCGCGTCGGCGTCGTAGAGAAGAACGACTTTGCTCGCCTGGCGCCTGAGAAGCTTGGCCTGGGCCTCGGTGAGCGCGGTGCCCAGGCTGGCGACGGCTTCGGTCACGCCCGCCCCGTGAGCAGCGAGAACATCCATCTGGCCCTCGCAGAGGACCGCTTGGCCGCGCTCGCGGATGCTGTCTTTCGCCAAGTGGTACGCGTAGAGAATGTTGCCCTTCGTGTAGATGGGCGTCTCGGGCGAGTTCACGTACTTCGGGGAATCGGGCGGTGCGCCTTCAAGGACGCGACCGCTGAAAGCGACCGGCCGGCCCAGCGCGTCCCAGATGGGGAACATCACGCGGTCGCGGAAGGCATCGAAAACGCGGTCTTTGCCCTCGACGCGCCGGACCATTCCGGCCTCCAGCAGCGTCTGGTCGCGAAATCCCTTGCCCCGGAGAAAGCTCAGCAGGGCGTCCCAGGCGTCCGGCGCGTAGCCGAGCTCGAATCGCTCGGTCAGCTCGGGCGCGAGCCGGCGGTGATCAATGTACTCCTGTGCACGGGCGCCGCTCTCGCGCCCGCCGAGGGTGCGGCGGAAGAAATCGCGCGCGAGCCGGCAGACCTCGCGCAGCGTGTCTTCCCGGCTCTTGGCATCGGCAGCGGCCTTCGGCGAGACGCCGAGGTACTGCTGGAAGGGGATGTTGAGCCGCCCCGCCAGCAGTTCGAGCGCCCCCCGGAAGTCGAGGTTCTCGATTTTCTCGACGAAGCGGATCGCGTCCCCGCCGGCTTTGCAGGCGAAGCAGTGATACAGTCTGCGATCGGGGTCGACATGCAGCGACGGCTTCGTGTCCTGGTGAAACGGGCACAGCCCGAGCCACTTGGCCCCGCGCTGGCGCAGCTCCGTGTGGCCGCTGATGAGGTCGACGATGTCGACCTCCTCGCGGAGCCGGGCGGCGAGGTCTCTCAGCGTGGGCACGGGGCGACTCCACCACGCCCCCCCAGGGGCGTCAATGCACGGAGAGGTTGATTTGTCGCTCCGCGGACTGGTTCACTGTCGGACTCTGTGCCATCCCATGATCTCCGGCCCCTCTCCCCTTCCCTCTCATCATCTGCGCGCCGAGCTCGCGCTCCTCGGTGTGACGGTGCTGTGGGGCACCTCGTTCACCGTGATCCGCTTGGCACTGGAGGGCGTGAGCGTCTGGCAGCTGCTGGCGCTGCGCTTCACGGTCGCCGCCGTGATCGTCGCCGCTTGGCGGCCACAGTCGCTCCGGCTGCACGGCCACCTGAGGGCGTGGCTCCTCGCCCTGTGGCTGGGTGCCTGGCTGGCGGTGGGCTACGTGACGCAGTCGATCGGCCTGGTGACGACGACCGCGCCGCGGTCGGCCTTCATCACATCGATGGCGGTGATCTTCGTGCCACCGATCCAGATCCTCGTGACCCGGCGGATTCCCAGCCGCGGGACAATGATCGGCATCGCACTGAGCGTCGTGGGCCTGGCGTTCCTGTGTAACCCGTTCCACGGCGAGATCACGCCGGGGGATCTGCTCACGCTCGCCTGCGCCATCATGTGGAGCGTGTACATCGTCGAGCTGGGACGGCTCTCCGGCCGGATCGATCTGCCGCGGCTGGTGCTGGTGCCCTGCCTCGCCGTGGCGTCGCTGTGCTGGGGCATGGCGCTGGGCACGGGGCAGATGGCGTGGTCGCTCTCCGGCCCCCAGTGGCTGATGATCCTGCACCTCGGCCTGTTCTGCACCTTCGTCACGACGCTGGTGCAGAGCCGCTATCAGCGCGACACGACGCCCACGCGCGCGGCGCTGATCTTCTGCGCGGAGCCGGTGTTCGCCGCCCTCTTCGCCGCCATCGGGCCGCTGCACGAGACCCTGGGACTGGTGGAGTGGTTCGGCGCCGTGCTGATTCTGGCCGGGATCGTGGTGACGGAGGTGCTGTGAGGCACACCCGCGCCGGCCGGCTCCTCACTCCGCTTTGCCCCTGAGCCTCTCGAGCGTCTTGGCGCGGATCTTCACGGCGAACCGCTCGGGGGGGGCGGAGCCGCCCTCCCGGGGATACTCGAAGCCGCGGATGGGCACAGCGGCGAGAAAGAGGGCCATGGCGATCCCCCCGCTGATGAGGGCGGAGAGGACGGAGTCGATCATGCCCTGGCCCTGGTAGAAGACCTGGTTGGTGAAGCGCAGGACGAGGAGGAAGCCGCCGCAGACGATCACGCCGAGGACACCGACGGCCACGCCGATGACAATGACGACGGTGCGCTTGGGAAACTTGGGATTGCTCTGGGCCATCATCTGCGTGGCCATGAAGAGGACGATGATCCCCGCGGCGCTGGCGCCCGCCAAGGGCATCCAGATCGGCATCAGCGTCTTGGGATCGACGGGGAGATTGAAGATCAGGCGCGTGGCGAGGGCACTCGCCAGCCCGCCGAGGGCTCCGAGGACCAGGACGACGAGGACGCGCCACTTCATCGAGGCACCACCAGTGTGTGCCCCAATGTTGGAAACGCGGGGCGATTGTAAAGCTTTTCCCGGGGCGAGGGGCGTCAGCGTGGCCATCGGCCTTGATTTTCGGCATCTCCCGGCGAGACTTGAGCCGACACCTCCGGGAGGAGAACGCCAATGAACCCGCCGCACCGCCGGCTCATCGTCGTCGGTGACCGCGTCCTGATCAAGCAGGACCGGCCCGAGGACCGCACCGAGGTGGGCCTCTACCTGCCCGAAAGCGTGGTGGCGAAGGAGAAGGTTCAAGGGGGGCTGATCGTCGCCGCCGGACCGGGCATCCCGCTGCCCGACCCCGACTTCGAGGAGGAAGAGCCCTGGCGCGAGTCGCAGCGCCGGGCGCGGCACCTCCCGATGCAGGCCGAGGTGGGAGACTATGCGCTCTTCCTCAAGAAGCACTCCGTGGAGATCCGCTATGAGAGCCAGCAGTATCTGATCGTGCCGCAGGCAGCGATCCTGGTCCTTCTGCGCGACGATCCCGCGGGGCACTGAGCTCGGTGTGACCTCCCGCCGCGATTTCCTCCGCACCGCCGCGGGCCCCCTGGCCCTGACGCAGCTGCGCTGTGCTCGCCCGGCGGGCGATGGCCCGGGCGTGCCCGTCAACGACACGGTGGGCCGGATCAACCCGGCCCGCGTCTCACCTGTGCTGCACACGCGCACGGCCGGAGAGCTTCAGGACATCGGGCGCGGGAGCGGAGCGCGTGCCTCATCTTCAACCACCACACGGGACACACGCCCGAGGGGCTGGAGCGCTCGGCCGAGGCCTTTCGCATGCTGATCGACCTGGCGATTGCCCGGGGCGGGCGGTTCTACCTCACCTGTCACTGCTTCGCCACGCGCGGGCAGCTGATGGCAGCCTATCCCGAACTCCCGGAGATCCTGCGGCGGAAGAACGCACAGGACCCCGAGTCGCGGTTCGACAGCGACTGGCTGCGGCATCTGCGGGGCCTGCTGGCCTGACTCGCTCGCCCAGGCCGGTCATGTTTTCACCCTGAATGACGATGAGTACGAAGGCCGCCTCTCACGGCCGGCGGCCCCTGACCCATGGCCCGGCGCGACCGACGCGAGCAGCCCCGCATTCCCCTCGAGGTCGAGGTGCTCCTCGACTCGCGGGCCGACGCGACTGCGGGTCCCCTCCAGCTGGTCCTGCGGACGCGGAACATCAACATCCGGGGCGCGTTTCTCGAGCTGCCGGAGTTCGACCCGAAATCGCCCTGCGCCTCGGCCGAGTGGTGGAACCGCCGGCCGGTGCGGATTCACGCGCAGGGTCCCCCGCTCACGGAGGGGGAGGCCCTGGACTGCCAAGCGGTGGTCCGCTGGGTCCAGCGCCGCGGGAGCAAGCGGCGCCCCGTCGGCGTGGGCGTCCTTTTCCTCCAGCCGTCGGACCGGTGGCTCGAGGCCCTTCAGCAGTTCCTCGACTCGCTCGTCGCCTGAGTGGCGCGGGACCTTTTTCCCCTCGCCCCTGGTCTCTGGCCGCTGCTACGCTTGCCGCTTCTCATGTCGACCGACCCCGAAGCCCTCTTCATTCAGCGCCGCCTGAGCGGAATGACCCGCCAGATGACGGGCTTGGTGCAAAACCTGGAGGAGTTCCGGGTGGAGTATCCGCAGATCATTGCGCCGAACGTGCTGGAGGCGATCATTGGAAATCTGAAAGACGACATCAACGTGCTCCTGCGCGAGATGAGCCTGCTCACCTCGCCCCACCGCGAGGAGCTGCGCCAGCGGCGCTACGTCTGCCGGGCCTGCAAGAATGTCTTCACCTCGCCCCTGGTGGCGGGCGTGTGCGACGAGTGCCGCGCGCGGGGCATCACGACTCTCGATCTGCCCCGCCCGGCCGAGGTGGCCCCCGGGCCAGCCGGGGGGGAGCTGGAAGCACTGGAACCCCCCTCCGCCGAGGCGGATGCCGAGGACCCCTTCGTCGAGAAGTGAGCCCCGGAAGCAGGCACTGTCTCCGGGAGAGGACACCGGCCACCCGGCGGGGACCGGTGCTGCATAGGGGATTCTCTGCCGGAGCTCCTCATGTCCCCTGGCGCGCGTGCCGATAGAACTCCCGAGTCCGAGACCGTCCCCGGGAGTGCTGTGCCTTGCGATTCACCTGGGTCATCCGCCAGCGCCGTGGCATCTCGCTCGTCTCCACGATGGTGGGGATCGTGCTGGTGGCGGGACTGTTGATCACGAATGCGGCGACGCTGATCTACACGGCCCGCACATCGCGGATCGTCAGCTACCGGCTGGCGGCACGGAACGTCGCGCAAGGCGTCTACGAGCGGATGATCGCGGACCTCTACACGAACGTCACGCCGGCGAACTATCCGAGCGTGGCGTCGTCGGAGGCGAGCGCTCCGGTGCTCGACTCGCTCAACAACCTGCGGGCGGGTCTGACGATCGAGATCCAGGGCGATCAGCAGGTCACGTCGGCGACGGCCTCGTCGATCACGGTGACCGGCGCGAACTGGGAACCCAACCGCTGGGCGGGCAACGTCGTCTGCCTCACCGCCGGGCGCGGCTTCGGTCAGCGGGCGCTCATCACGGGCAACACGCCGGACACACTGAACGTCTCACTGCTGGGCATGGGGCAGCCGACGTTCGTGATCACGCCGGACGCGACGACGCAGTTCGCGATCAACGGCGGGAAGATGGTGCGGATCACGGCGTCGTTCCAGGACCGCGGGCGCACCTACACCGAGACTCTGACGGGGCTGGTGGTGCGCGATGACTGACCTCCGGCGCCGGCGCGCCTTCACACTGGTCGAGGTGATCGTCTCGCTGGGCATCAGCGTCACGGCGCTGACGGCGATCACGAGCATGCTGATCTACTCGTCGCGGGTGATGCAGTCGAACCTGGCTCAGCTGCACGCGGGAGAGGCCTCGCGCCGGTTCTACAACAGCGTGGCGGAGGCGGCGCGGACGGCGATGCACATCGTCGTGGCCAACGACGGCCTGAGCGTGACCCTGACGCAGGCGGACAACACCGTGCAGAGCTTCACGTTTGTCGACGAGGACAGCGACCTCGAGACGATCGTCAACAACCGGATCTTCTTCGACCCCGACACCAGCACGGGCGGGGACGAGGAGTCGATCGTCAACGGCGTCACCCCCGGGCCGCTGGGCTGGATCTTCCGGCCGAACACGCCGCGTCCGCTGCTCGACATCTCCTTCCGCATCGGAGACCCGAGCAACAACCCCGCCAGCCCGTCGCACGTCTTCACGGGCCCGGGGACGCAGGGGGTGGATGTGACTTCACAGATCACCCCGCGCAATCTCCACCTCTGGGGAGGGTGAACTCCCATGGCGACCCTGATCCGCCGCCCGCGCGGCCTGGCTCTGATCTTCTCGCTGATCCTGGTGTTCATCGTCGGGGTCACCATCATGTCCGTCCTGGGCGTCGCCAACGAGCAGACGCGCCGGGTGCGGCGGCACGAGCTGCGGCAGGAGGAGTTCTCCGCCGCGGAGATCGCGCTCAACAAGGTCTTCGCCGAGCTGCGGTTCTTCCTCGACTTCGGCACGCAGGACATCGCGACGGCGGTGGCCTCGATCACCGCCCCGAGCGTGCCGGGCATCGACTACAGCGGCTTCGAGGTGACTCACCTCGGGTCGCAAGACGAGCTGGCGACGAGCGGCCCCTTCACCGGCCTGACGCTCTACACGAGCACATACAAGGTGGAGGTCACCGCGACGAGCAATGACCCGTCCTCCACGCTGCTGGCCCACCCGGGCGTCTCCGTGCGGCAGGACATCAAGATCCGCTACGTGCCGCTCTACATCTACGGCATCTTCTACGACGCGGACCTCGAGATCCTCCCCGGCCCGTCGTTCGTTGAGACCGGCCGCGTCCACACGAACGCGAACATGTACGTCGGCACGGGCGCGACGCTGACGTTCCAGAACTACGTCACGGCGCACGGGATGATCCGCCACGGCTTTCACCCGTACGACACGAACCACACCTCGCCCCAGGGGGGGACCGTCAACTACTGGAACGGCACGAGCGCGCTGACGGACCTGGTGAACGGTGTCTATCTCGATCACATCCACCCGAGCTGGGCGTCCGACGCGCTGTCGCGCTGGAACGGCTACGTCCTCGACTCCGCGCACTCGATGCCCGAACTGCCCCTGCCCATTCCCGACACCTCGGATCCGCATGTGCTCATCGAGCCGTCCGATGTCAACGACCCCATCAGCGTCGCCCAGCTGAAATTCCACAACCTCGCCGACCTCATCATCACGCGCAATCCGTCCACCGGCGTCGTGACAGGGACGGACAACGCGGGCAACCCCGTCGATCTCACCTACGATCACGACAACAACGCCGGAACGCCCAATCAGGCCATCTATCAAGTCAACACCTTCCGCGACAACCGCGAAGGGCGCAACGTGACGACCGTGGATGTGTTCGTCGACCGCCTGATCGCCTCGGGCCTGTCTCCGGCCAACGGCATTCTCTACATCCAGAACAACGACGGGGCCCGCATGCGCAACGGCGCGACGCTGCCGACGAACGTGGTCGGCGGCTTCACGGCGGCCACCAACGGCCCGATGTACGTCTGGGGCAACTACAACACGAGCAACACGAAACTCTCTCTCCTCGCGG
This sequence comes from Candidatus Sumerlaeia bacterium, assembly GCA_013360565.1. Taxonomy (GTDB): domain Bacteria; phylum Sumerlaeota; class Sumerlaeia; order JABWBI01; family JABWBI01; genus JABWBI01. The sequence continues at coordinate 10,993 of JABWBI010000056.1, forward strand.
GCGACGCAATCAACATCCTCTCGAACGGGTGGGCCGACTCCGACTCAACCGTCGCCCTCAGCAACTCGGCCCGCGACGCCACCGCCACCGAGGTGAAGTCGGTCGTCCTGGCGGGCAATGTCCCGACCGATGCCGACACGCCCTACTCCGGCGGCGTCGAGAACTACTTCCGCTTCCACGAGGACTGGAGCGGCCGGACGTTCACGTTCCGGGGCTCGATCATCAACCTCTGGGACAGCGAAGTCGCGACGGCCAACTGGCAGTACGGCCACCCCTCCGGGAACACGTACGGCATCTACACGGCGCCCAACCGCGACTGGAACTGGGACATCATCTACGGCGGCTTGGCCGGTCCTCCCGGCATGCCGCGCGTGTATTTCATCGACCGCCTGGAGTGGCAGGAGGTCGACCCCACGAGCTGATCCCACACCTGCCGAACCGAGCCGGGGCCCGGGCGAGAGCCGGGGCCCCGGTTTTCCTTTGGTCCTTTCGCGCGCGGGCCGGTAGCGTCCACGCCATGCCGCCGTATGCCCGCGTCGTCTTCAATCTGCCGCTCGCGCACGGTTTCCAGTACGAGACCGCCGGTCTGGATGTGGCCCCGGGGATGCTGGTGGCCGCTCCGTTCGGCCATCGCCGGCGCCCTCAGGTCGGATGCGTCGTCGAGGTCTCTCCCACCCTCGACGGCGAGCTCGAGTCTCGCCCGGAGCGCGTCAAGCGCCTGGCCCACGTCGCCACGCCCGGGTATGCGATCGGTGAGGAGCTGCGCGCGCTCGCACAGTGGATGGCCGAGCACTACGTCTGCTCCTGGGGCGAGGCGCTGGCCGCCGTCAGCCTCGCGGGCTTCAACGACGCCGGCCGCGCGCATGAGCACTGGTACTCGCTCGCCGGCGGCACGCTGCTTCCTCCGAAGCTCACCCCCAAACAGCAGGCCGTCGTCGACCACTTCCGCGCCACCGGGAACGTGCCGCGCACGCTCCCCGAGCTCGAGGCCGACTGCGGTGTGACAGCGGCGGTCATCCGCCGCCTCGCACACACCGGGGTGCTTCACGTTCATCGCCGCCCGCCCGCCCGGCCCGATCCCTACGAGCAGGCCGCTGCGCCCGACACGCCCCCGCCGCTTCTGCCGGAGCAGGAGCAGGCTCTGGAGCCGCTCTTCGCGGCGCTGGAGGCGCGCCGCGCCGAGACCGCGCTGCTGCATGGGATCACCGGTTCGGGCAAGACCGAGATCTACCTGCGCGCGCTCGCGCGCGCCTTCGACCTCGGGCGGCAGGCGATCATCCTCGTCCCGGAGATCGCCCTGACGCCACAGACGGTGGGCCGCTTCCGCGCGCGCTTCGGGCCGCGCATCGGCGTGATCCATTCCCGTCTGACGCTGGGCCAGAAGCTCGCCCTGTGGCGGCGCATCGAGCTTGCGCAGGCTCACCGGCCGGCGAATGCCGCCGGAGCCGAGCACCGCGTAGGCCTGTGCGAGTTGCAGCGGCGTGACCGAGAGGCCGTAGCCGTACGACATGGTCGCCTGGCCGATCGAGCGCCAGTGCTCGTGGCCGGTGAGGATGCCGGCCGATTCGCCG
>JABWBI010000402.1 GCA_013360565.1 Candidatus Sumerlaeia bacterium
GCATGGGGGCAGCCGATCCGGCACCTCGACTCGCCACTGGGCCAGTGGCTCGAGAGCGACGGCGCCGACGGCCAGGCCGGGACGGCCGACGACGAGATCTGGCTCGTCTCGCTGAGCGCGCTGGGCCGCAGCATCGACACGGCCGCGCTGGCGATCCGCGAGGGGCATCGGCCCGACCTCGATGGCCTCGCGTACGCCGGGACTCTGGCCCTCGGGCAGCCCGTCACCGTGCGCATCCGCGACGACATCCTGTTCGAGGACGCGTCGGGCGAGATCGTCTTCGCCGTCGAGCTGACGCCGCTCGGGATGCCGGTGATGCCGTGACTCACGAGCCCAGGGACGGCTGTGGTGACACTCTGTGCAGCGGGCGGACAGCGAGAATCCCTGACCCGACCGGCAGATCCTCGACCGCAGCGCTTGACAGGTAGCCGGAGTTTTCCGATGGTGAAGCCATCATCCCACCGGGCCTTCGGGTTCCGGTGGCCCCGCAGCTCTCGGGCTGCGGGACTTGCTTTTTCTGGGGGCGGACCGATCCGTGGGAACCGTTGACTTCTTCATCGATGGGTTCAACGTCTACCATGCCCTCCAGGGCAATCCGGCGTACCGGAAGTACAAGTGGCTGGACTATGCTGCGCTGGCGAGGTGCTACGTCGGCGGCAACGATCAAGTCGGTCGAGTCAACCTCTACACGGCCTTCACCACCTGGAACGCCGGGAAGGTGGCGCGCCACCGGGAGTTTCTGAAAGCCCAGTGTCACCAGGGAGTCGATGTCGTGCTCGGGCACTTCAAGATCAAGGACAAGTACTGCACGAACTGCCGAACGGTGTTTCGGACCCCTGTCGAGAAGCGGACAGATGTCAACATCGCCATAGGGCTCTTCGTGGGGGCCCATCTCAACAGCTATGATCGCGCCATTCTGATCACGGGGGACACGGACGTGATCCCATCCATCGAGGCGGTGAAGCGCATCTTCCCGATGAAGCAGGTGGGCATCGTGATTCCCCTCGGACGAAGATCCGAGGAGATCAAGCTCCATTGCGACTTTCACTTCCGCATGAATGAGAATCAGCTTTCGAGGAGCCAGCTGCCGAATCCGCTGGTTCTGGGCCCCGGTGTTCAACTTCACCGGCCTGTGACCTGGACCTGATGTGTCCGCAAGGCTGAAGGACATGCGAGGCCGGCACTGCAGAGCCGGCACGGCACAGATTCAAGCGACGGCCGGGCGAGGACGATGAGTGGAGACAATGAGCTTGGTGATCGCCCGCACGACACTCGATCTGGCGCTGCAGCTCGTGGCTCAGCAGGCGGCGGCGCCGCGGCAGGCGCTCGAGGCGCAGGCCACCCTGGCCCGCGAGGCAAACGCGACGGCGGAGGCCGCCGCGCAGCTCGTGGAGGCGACGGCCGAGGCTCTCGGCCGGCTCATCGACGTCCGTGCCTGACGTCCCCGATTTTTCGCTGTGAACTCCCCGCGCGGTGTGGTTGAAAGGCGCCGGACCATGGGCGCCGATTTCATCCGTCCGCACATCGAGGCCAGCCGTGACGCCATCGCCTCGCTGCTCGGCCAAGAGGCGGAGATCGCCCGCATCGCCGCGCTGTGCGTCGAGACCCTGAAGGCGGGCGGCAAGATCCTCACCTGCGGCAACGGCGGCTCGGCCACTGACGCGATGCACCTGACGGAGGAGCTCGTCGCCCGCTACCGGTCGAACCGCCGCGCGCTGCCGAGCATCGCGCTCGCGTCGGACCCCTCGATTCTCACGTGCATCGCCAACGACTTCGGGTGGGATGCCGTGTTCGCGCGCCAGGTCGAGGCCCACGGCCAGCGCGGCGACGTGCTCGTCGGCTTCACGACCTCGGGCCAGAGCGAGAATATCAACCGCGCCCTCCGCCTCGCGCGTGAGCGGGGCCTGGTCACCGTGGGCTTTCTGGGCAAGGGTGGTGGCGCCGCGCGGCCGCTGTGCGACCATGCGGTCGTCGTCGCCAGCGCCGACACCGCGCGCATCCAGGAGGCGCACACGCTGCTGCTGCACCTCGTCTGCGAGGCCGTCGAGCGCGCGTTCGCCTGAGTCAGCGGTCGAGCTGCTCGCGCTGGCTCTGCCGCAGGCACATCAGCGCCATCTCCAGGTGCCGCTCGCACATCGTCCGGGGCGTCCCCACCTGCAGCAGCAGGTCGAGCACCTGGTGAACCTGAAGATCGGTCGGGTCGCCTTCACGCAGGGCGCGCTGGAGGCTGCCCAGGCCGCCGCGCACGAGCTCGGGCAC
>JABWBI010000403.1 GCA_013360565.1 Candidatus Sumerlaeia bacterium
CTCGACGCCGGGGCGCTGCTCATGCCGTTCCGCGATGTGCACGCGGGCGACTATGCGTTCAAGGCGATCCACCGCGTCGCGGTGGCGGGCGTCATGCGCGGATTCGACGCGCCGCGGCGGTGCGAGTTCCGTCCGGAGGGCGTCGTCTCACGCCGCGAGGCGTGTGCGGTGCTCGCGGCGGCGCAGGGGCGGCCGGAGATCACGCTTCAGACGGTCTTCGAGAGGAGCGATGGAGAGCTGACGCGGCTCGACCTCGCGCGGCTGCTGGCGCAGATGACGGGGGCGGGCGAGGTCGGCGGCGAGGCGGCGATGAATCACCTTCACCGGCTGTGCCCGGAGGGCGGATGGATCACGGGGGACTTCGGCGGGGCGGCGGTGAACCGGGAGACGCTGGCGGCGGTGGTGGACGCTGTGTTTGATCCGTTCGGGACGTTGCCGCTCTAGACAATCCCCTCGCGGTGCCGCAGGGTTCCGGGACCAAGCGCTTGCAGAGGCCCGGAGGCTCTGCGTCTGCGCGAGAGGTGTTTTTCGCATGACATCCGTGGTCACGCTCTTCTGGCCCGGGGACCACCGGGCGCGGCCGAATGAGACGGCACGGCCGAGCATCGAGGCGGCGACGTCGCAGCTCGAGCGGGCGCTGCGGAAGCTGGGCCGCGCCTCGCGCCGGATCGAGGGCTTCATCACCAAGCCGAGCGAGGCGATCACGCGGCTGGGGCCGGTCGATGACCCGCTGATCGGCGTGTGCGTCCACTGGTTCTATGGTCCGCACACCACCGACGGTGTCGTGGGCAAGGACAATCCGCTTCTGCTCGCGAGCAATTTCTCGGGCCAGTGGCCGGGGCTCGTCGGCCTTCTGAACACCGGGGCGTGTCTGGAGAGTCTCAACCGTCCGTTCTCCCGCGCGTGGACGAGCGCCGAGGACTGGACGGAGGACGAGGCGTTCATGGCCCGGCTCGACGAGTGGTGCCGGACAGGGCGCACTGTCTATCCCGAGAGCGAGGTCACCGCCGCCGCGGCGACGCGGGACACCCTCGCCGCCGAGGTGCTCGGCGGTATCCGAAAGCGGCGCGTGCTGGCGCTGATGCTCGGTGACACGTCGATGGGGATGATCAATGGGTACTTCGGGCCGCGGCTGCTCAATCCCATCGGCTTCACCGAGCACAAGATCGACCAGGCGTGGCTTGTCGACCGGGCGCCGAAAGTGGACGCCGGTCGCGTCGAAGACGCCTATCGATTCGTCTGCAGCCGGGGCGTCACGTTTCACCATGGCGAGGGGGAGGCGGAGGATTTCGGCCCGGAGGCGACCAAGGAGCAGCTGCGCGACTACCTCGCGGTGCTCGACCTCGTGCGCGAGTACGAGGCGGACTGCCTGGGCTGGCAGTATCAGCTCGGGCTGATTCCTCTGCGCCCGCCGTCGGACTTCGCCGAGGGGCTCTTCAACTCCGTGTGCCGCCCGGAGCCGGACGGCGAGCCGATCATCTGCGCGACGGAGGCGGACCAGGGCAATCTCGTCCCGATGGAGCTGATGAAGCGGCTTCTGAAGGGGAAGGGCCTGGCGCCGTGCGTCCACTTCCACGACGTGCGCTGGGGCGGGGAGCACGGGGGGCGCTTCGTGTGGGTGCTGCTCAACTCGGGGTCGTGCAGTGCATACGCTTTCAGTCACGACGTGGAGACGCTCCGCGGCGTCCACTCGTATCGCCAGCCGGCGCAGTACTTTCCGAATGCGGGCGGGACGTTCGCGGGAGAGAGTCTGCCCGGCGCGGTGACGTGGGCGCGCGCGTGGCTCCGCGGCCGCGACCAGCGGCTGGTGATGGACGTGGGCCGCGGCGAGGTGGTCAAGCTGCCCGAGGCCAAGCGCGACGCGTGGTGGAACGGCACGACGCGGCAGTGGCCCTTCATGGCGTGCGACCTCGGGGTCACGCAGGAGACGATCATGGCGCATCACATGAGCAACCACGTGGCCGTGGCCTACGGTGACATCCACCGGGAGATGATCGCGCTGAGCCAGGGGCTGGGGTTTGAAGTGAGAGTTTTCGGGAAGTGATCCGCGGAACCCGATCGCTCGAACACAGGCGCTGTGTTCTCTGAGGAGGAATCTGTGTCATCTGTGAAATCTGTGGATTCTCTCTTCCTCGGCGTCGACGTCGGCACCGGGAGCGTCCGCGCGGGGCTCTTCACGGCCACGGGTGAGCGGCGCGGCATGGGCGTCGAGCCGATCGCGATGCACCGTCCGCGGGCCGGGTTCGTCGAGCAG
>JABWBI010000057.1 GCA_013360565.1 Candidatus Sumerlaeia bacterium
GGGGGCTGCGGCCGCGATTGTCCTCGCCCTGGGCGTGTCCTGGAGGGCGGCCACTGCGCCGATCGGGCGCGTGGACTTCACCGCCGACCGGGTCACGGTGGCGGGCGTCTCCCACCACGGTGAGGCCCGCGTGGCACTGCACCGGGGCGACCGCGTGGCGACGTCTGCGCTCAGCGGAGGGATGATCACCCTCGGCGAGGGCACGCGCGTCGCTCTCGACGCGGGGACCGAGCTCGAGCTCGCCTCCGCGGACGAGATCCGCCTGGTGCAGGGCCGCCTCTTTCTCCGTGTGAGCCAAGCGCCGGGCCTCGTCGTGAGAGTGGGGGAGACCTCCATTCGCGACATCGGCACCGTCTTCGGCGTTGACCTCACGTCGGGGCGAGCGAGAATCGACGTGACCGAAGGGGCCGTGGAGATCCGCGGCGGCGGACAGGTGACTCAGGCCGCCGCGGGGCAGTTTGTCGACCTGGGGCAATCCCTGTTGACGCCGCTCCCTCGCCCCGACGGCGAGGCGTTGCCCGGCTGGGTCACACAGGTCCTCGAGGCCGAGCGGCGGGCGCGGCTCGAGGAATTCGTTCCATCCGCCGGAGGCCTCTGACGATCAGAGAAGCAGAATGCCGAACGCGTCCAGATCGCGCGCGCTGACGCTGATCGAGCTGCTCGTGGCGGTCGCCATCGTGGCCATTCTCGCCGCGCTCGCCGTGCCGCACTTCCTGGAGTACCAGACCCGCTCGAAAGTCAGCGTCGCCCGCAACAACCAGCGCGTCGTGGCCGGCGGCATGGAGTCCTACCGCGTCGACCACAATGCCTATCCCGCAGGCGTCGTCCTGCCGACCGACCCCTATGGTATCTTCGCGGACTCGGCGCTCACGTTGCTGACGACACCGGTCTCGTACGTCGGCCCGGCGGCGTTCCGCGATCCCTTCGGTCAGGTCCAGTCCCACCGCCAGTCGCTTGGAACGGGCGTGCTGAACTCTCCGTTCGAGCTGCCCTACCCGGTCATCAACCCCGGTCACGCGCTGCTCTATTTCTTCTACCCGTCGCTGGCGGCGCGGACCGGTCTGGAGATGCTGCGTGTGGACGGTTTCGCGGTGATCTCGATTGGGCCCGACCGAGACGACAGCTTCATCGTCTATCATCCGTTCCCCGAGGCGCTGCCGGTGGCCGCGGCCTATTACGGGATCACGAGTGCGTGGGACTCGGTCTACGACCCGACGAATGGAACGATCAGCGAAGGGGATCTGGCTCGGTTCGGCGGGGCCGTTCCAGGGCCGGCGGTGGTGGGCGGCGGCCCGAACTGAGTCGAGGCCATGCGCTGGCTTCCCCTTCTCGCATCTCTGAGCCTGGTGGCGGGGACCTCGGGTCTGTGGGGGGCTCCCTCACCGCTGGACCTTCCCTATCCGGACGGCGGCGCAGGGCGTCTGGTGCAGACGGGCAATGTTCCGCAGGCGGTGGCATTGGGAGACCTGGACCGCGACGGTGACCTCGATGCCGTGGTGGCCAATGCGTTCGACGACGCGATTGTCCTTCTCCGAGGCGATGGCGCGGGTGGCTTCATGGCGGAGCCGGGGCTGAACGTGGGCCCGACGCCGGGGCCGCCGCCAGGCGTGGCGAACGATCTGCCGCGGGATGTGGCCATCGCCGATGTCGACGGGGACTGGATGCTGGACGTCGTCGTCGTGAACTCCGGCAGGCCTTCGGGCCCTGCGGTGGCGCCGAGCGTTGCGGTGCTCCGCGGCCGCCCGGACGGAAATCTGACCCCGCCGGTGTTCTATCCGCTGGGTGCGGGCGCGGCCGAATCGGCGACGCTGGCGCTGGGGCAGATCGACGAGGACGAACCGCTCGACCTCGTCGTGGGGCACCGGGGCAGCCGGGGCATCAGTGTTCTCCGGGGGCGGCGAAACGGCCGATTCGACTCGGCGCAGGTGACGTCCCTCACCACGCCGGGCCCAGCCGTGACGGGGCTGGCCGTCGCGGACCTCGACCTGGACGGGCGGGGCGACGTGATCGTCGCCAACGAGCGGGACATCCAGATTCTGCGCGGGAATGGAAACGGAACGTTCCAGCCGGCCGTGACGCTCGTGACGGCGGGAACGGGCGCGGCCATCGGCGACATCGCGTTGACCGATCTCAACGGTGACGGCGCGTTCGACTTGGTCTTCATCGACGCGTCCCAGGCCCGCATCAGCGCACTCATGGGCATCGAGGCCAATGGCACCTTCGCCTCGCGGATCGACACGCCCACGCCGGGGCTGGCCATTCCAACCGCACTGGCCGTCGAGGACTTCACGCTCGACGGGTTGCTCGACGTGGCCATGACGTCATGGGGCGCCCCGGCGAATGAGCAGATCAGCGTTCACCGCGGCAACGGTGAGGGAGGCTTTCTCCCAGCGCCGGCGCTCTCGCCGGCGGGCCGGCAGCCGGTGGACCTCGTGGCCGGTCACCTCACGTCCGAGGGGGCTCCGGACATCCTCACGGCGAACCAAGGCGAGGGCGGCGGTGATGACGTGACCGTCGTGCTCGGCGCGGCCACTCGCCCGCCCGGCCCATCGCTCCTGCTCGGGGAGCAGCGCGACATCGCTGCGCAGGCGGGTCCTGCCGTCGCCGTCGCCCCCGGTCTGGGGATTGACCCCGCCAATGGCGACCGCTGGCTGTGTGACCCGCTGCGGCGGCGGATCGTGCGTCTCTCTGCCACGGGCACGCGCCTGGGCGAGATCGACACCGGCGCGTTCGGCTGCTTCGACCCGCAGGATGTGGCGATTCACCGCGTCAGCGGCAACCTGTGGATCGCCGGCGGCAGCGCACAGGCGATCTGGCAGATCACACCGCTCGGCCAGGTGCTCGGCACCATTCCCACTGGCCCGCTCACGGGCATCGCGCTCGACGAGGACTCCGGCCGGCTGTACGTGACGGTCGAGGCGAACACAGCTCTGTTCGCTCTGAGTCTCGCGGGCGCTCTGCTCGACTCCTACGATCTGCCCGACCCCGTGACGGACCTGGCCTTCGAGCCGGACACCGGCCACCTGCTCGCAACGCGGGCCGGGGAGGACCGTGTGCTCGTACTCGCGCTCGATGAGGCCGACGGGGAGGCCGACATCATCGACCAGATCGATCTGCACGATGCCGCACCGATCCTAGGCCGGTCCAATCCCATCGCCGTGGGGCACCGGGGCGGCCCCGCGCCGATCGTCGTCACCACTGACACCGGGGCCATCGCTGCGCTGGCGGAGCCGGAGCCCGGGGAGTGGCGGGCGGCGTCGATCTTCGCTCACGATACAGGCCTGCGCCTGGGGGGGCTGGCCGCGTCGAGCGAGGCCGCGGTCTTCGCCGCTGACCGCGGCCTGCGCGGCGAGGTGCTCGGCGTCGACGAGGCGCTCAGCCTCTTTCGGCGCCTTCCGTTCAATGGAGACATGGGCATGGAGCTCCGGCGGTGGGCCGCGGTGGCCGTCGCGGGGAATGAGATCGTCTGTCTCGAGGAGCGCGAGCCCGAGATCCGGGTCTTCAGCGCGCAGGGGACTCCGGTCCGCAGCATCCATGTGACGGCCATGCTCCACCGGCGTCCGGGCGCGGTCGCCTTCCACCCGCCGCGGGGCACGCTCTTCGTCCTCGGCGACAGACGTCTGGTGGAGCTCTCGCTCGCCGGTGCCCTGCTCAACACGTATCCCATCGATGCGACGCTCGCCGAGGCGTCACTCTCATTCGATCCCGCCTCCGGCCATCTGATCGCGCTGGCCGCCCAGCACCGCCGTTTCGTCCGCATTGCCGCGGGGACGGGCCAAGTGGTCAGCCGGCGCAGTCTCGCCGGAGACTTGCCCCCCGCACTCTCGCCGCGCGGACTCGCTCTGCGCGCGAACTCGGGGCAGTGGGTGGTCTCGACCAGCGCCCCCTCCGTGCTGGTCGAGGCGACGCTGATGCCCGGTGCGATGGCATCGGGGCTGATGCTGCGCTGAAGTCAGGCGGCGCGGGACACGCCGATCATGCGGTCGACGGAGGCGATGAGCATCTTCATCGCCGCGCGGACGCGGGGCGAGAGATCCTCGCCGTGCTCGAAGCGCTCGCCGGCGACCGTGAGGAGCCATGCCTCGGGCTCCGCACCGTAGAGGAGATGGGCGCTCGCGATCAGGTCAACGGGACCCAGGCTGTGCATGGAGGCCAGCGGGCGGCGCGGGCCGGGGCGCAGCCGTTCGCACACGATCTCGCCGGGCTCGCCCCCGGCGCGGGCGTCGAGGAAGATGACCCGCGCTGCCTGGCTGATGTCCCAGGCGAGCTCGGGGGTGAGCTGGTGGACGACGCGGACCTCGAGGTCGAGGTCGAGGTGCGTGCGCGCAATCTCCTCGGCGGCCAGCGCCCCGGCGGCGTCGTCGCCCCGCAGGGGATTGCCGAAGCCAATGACGAGGACGCGCGGCATCAGTCCCTCTGGACGCGGTCGATGATCTCGCCACCCGGCCCGACGAGGGAGACGTCGAGGGCCATCTGGCCGGCGGCGTGGGTGGAGCAGCTCAGGCAGGGATCGAAGGCGCGGATGACGGCCTCGACCCGGTTGAGGGCCCCCTCGGTGATCTTGCGGCCGTCGAGGTAGTGCTTGGCCGCCTGCAGAATGCCCCGGTTCATGGCGAGGTTGTTGTGCCCCGTGGCGATGATGAGGTTCGCGCGTGTCACGAGGCCCTCGTCGTCGACCCAGTAGTGGTGGATCAGCGTGCCGCGGGGTGCCTCGGAGATGCCGATGCCCTCGTGGCGGTTGGGTTCGGCGTGGGCGCGGACGTGTCTGCTCAGAATCTCGGGATCACGCAGGAGGCGCTCGATGCGCTCGACACCGGCGAGGATCTCGATCAGGCGCGCCCAGTGATAGTGGAACGAGCTGAGGACCGGCCCGCGCTCGTCCTGCATCATGCGGCGCCAAGCGTCGTCGGCGCGCGGCGTGCCCATCGCGGAGATGACATTGAGCCGAGCGAGCGGGCCGACGCGGTAGATCCCCTGCGGGTAGCCGAAGGCCTGGTGATAGGGGAACTTCATGAAGGTCCAGGGCTCCACGGCCTCGGCGATGTGCTCGGCGTACTCGGCCGGCGGGACGTGGTCGGCGACGATGTTGCCCGCAGCGTCGACGAATCGCAGGCCCCCGTCGTAGAAGTCGAGCTGCCCCCGGTCATTGACGAGGGCGAGAAACATCGTCGGGAAGTTCGCGAAGGTCAGGATCTCCTCGCGGTGGTGTTCCACCATCGGCTCGAACCAGGCGAGCGTCCGCTCGGCGATCTCGTAGGCCTCGGGGATCATGGCCAGGATGGCGGTGCGGCGCTCCTCGGTGAGCGGCTCGTTGACGCCGCCGGGCACGACCCAGGCGGGGTGGATGCGCTTTCCGCCGAGCATCTCGATGATGCGCTGGCCGAACTTGCGCATGGCGATGCCGTCGCGCGCTGCCTGAGGATTGGCCTCGAGCACGCCGAAGAGGTTGCGCCTCGCCGGGTCGAAGTCGAGCCCGAGCAGGAAGTCGGGTGACGACAGATGGAAGAAGCTCAGCGCGTGCGACTGGATGATCTGCGCGAGGTTGATGATGCGCCGCAGCTTCTCGGCCGCGGGCGGGATCTTGACGGCGAGGATCTGGTCGCAGGCCTTCGACGAGGCGATGAGGTGACTCACTGGGCAGATCCCGCACGTCCGCGCCATCAGCGACGGCATCTCGTAGAAGGGACGCCCCTCGCAGAGCTTCTCGAAGCCGCGGAACTGCGTCGTGTGGAAGCGCGCGTCGGTCACCACGCCGTGGTCGTCGACATGGATCGTGATCTTGGAGTGCCCCTCGATGCGGGTGACGGGGTCGATGGTGATCGTGCGCGGCAAGGCGGGCCTCCTCAGATGCCGAAGCGTGTCCGCGAGGAGAGGTCGGGCACTCGCCCCTCCAGCAGCTCACTCACGGCGAAGTGGATCGTGTCCGCGGACGGCGGACACCCCGGGATGAAGACATCGACGGCCACGACCTCATGGACGGGGATCGACTTGCCCAGCAGTGCTGGGACCACCTCGGCGGGGGTCTGCGGGTTGAGCTGGGCGTTCTCGCGGTAGGCGCGGTCCATCACGGCCTGAACGGGGAAGCGGTTGCGCATCGCGGGGACATTCGAGGTCACGGCGCAGTCGCCGAGCGAGACGAGGATGCGCGTGTGGGCTCGCACCTTCCTGATCTTCTCGAGGTCATCGGTGCTGCTGACAGCGCCCTCGACGAGGGTCACGTCGGCCATCTCCGGGAAGTCCTTGGTGTCGACGAGCGGACTGTAGACGAGGTCGATCTTCGAGGCGAGCCCGGCGAGGCGCTCATCCATGTCGAGGAACGACATGTGGCATCCCGAGCAGCCGTCCAGCCAGACCGTCGCGACCTTCGCCTTGCTCATCACCACTCCTCCCGCATCATCGAGAGATAGGGAAGGAACTTCGCCCGCTTCGCCATCTCAGCGACCGATTTGCCCTTCTCCACAATTGCGCCCGTGGGGCAGACGTGGACGCACTTGCCGCACGAGGTGCACGAGTCGGAGTGGCCCCAGGGCTCGGCGAGGTCGGTGATCACCTGCGAGTCGATGCCGCGGGCCATGACGTCCCAGGTGTGCGCTCCCTCGATCTCGTCGCAGACGCGCACGCAGCGGGTGCACAGGACGCAGCGGTTGTGGTCGATGACGTAGCGCTCGTGCGACGCGTCGACGGAGAGGGTGGGGTAGCGGTAGCGCAGCCCGATGTGGGTCAGGCCCTCGCTCTGGGCCAGGTCTTGCAGCTCACAGTGCCCGTTCGAGACGCACACCGAACACACGTGATTGCGCTCGCTGAAGAGCATCTCGAGGATCATGCGGCGGTAGGTTCTCAGGCGGTCGGTCACGGTGGCGACCTGCATGCCCTCGCTCACCTGGGTCACGCAGGCCGGCTGGAGACGGGCTTGACCGGTGACCTCGACGAGGCAGAGCCGGCAGGCGCCGACGGGCTCCAGTCCGTCCATGTGGCAGAGGGTGGGGATCTCGATCCCGCTCTGGCGGGCGACCTCGAGCACAGTCTCGCCCTCGCGGCCGCTGACGTCGCGGCCGTCGATGCAGAGTGTCACGACTTTGACCGGCGCCGCCATCACGCACCTCCCGCCGGGGATGGACTCGCATGGCCGTTTCCGCCGGCCGGCTGCAGGAGCCCCTCGTACTCCCCGCGGAAGTGCCGCAGCGTGCTGAGCACCGGATTGGGCGCGGTGATGCCCAGCCCGCACAGGCTGGTGTGCATCACCATGTCGCAGAGGGCCTCGAGCTGTGCCACGTCGGCCGCCGAGGCGTGACCCTCGAGGATCTTCTCCAGAAGGCCGTGCATGTGGTGGGTCCCGACCCGGCACGGGATGCACTTGCCGCAGGACTCGGACATGCAGAACTCCATGAAGTACTTCGCCACGTCGACCATGCTCGACGTCTCGTCGATCACGATCATGCCGCCCGAGCCCATGATCGAGCCGATCTCGCGCAGCGAGTCGTAGTCGACCGGCATGTCGAGGTGCTGCTCGGGGATGCAGCCGCCCGAGGGACCGCCGGTCTGCACGGCCTTGAACCGGTGGCCGCCGGGGATGCCGCCGCCGATGTCGAAGACGATCTCACGCAGGGTGACGCCCATCGGCACCTCGATGAGCCCCGTGTTGCGGATCTTGCCGGCCAGCGCGAAGACCTTCGTCCCCTTGCTCTTGGCCGTGCCGATCGACGCGAACCAGTCGCCGCCCCTGCGGATGATCGGCGCGATGTTGGCAAAGGTCTCGACGTTGTTGATGAGGGTCGATTTGCCCCAGAGGCCCGACTGGGCCGGGTAGGGCGGGCGCGGCCGGGGCTGGCCGCGGCCTCCCTCGATCGAGGCGATGAGAGCCGTCTCCTCGCCGCAGACGAAAGCCCCCGCGCCGAGCCTCAGCTCGACGTCGAAGTTGAAGCGGGTCCCGCAGATGGAGTTGCCGAGCAGGTCCATCTTCTTTGCCTGGCGGATGGCGGTGCGCAGGTGAGCGATGGCGAGCGGATACTCGGCCCGGATGTAGACGTAGCCCATGTCCGCGCCCGTCGCGTAGCCCGCGATGGCCATGCCTTCAAGAACCCGGTGGGGATCGCTCTCGAGCACGGCCCGGTCCATGAAGGCGCCCGGGTCGCCCTCGTCGGCGTTGCAGACGACGTACTTCTTGTCCCCGCCCGCCTTGGCGACCGTGCTCCACTTGAGGCCGGTCGGGTAGCCGCCGCCGCCACGGCCCCGCAGGCCGCTGCGGATCACCTCCTCGACGACCTCCATGGGCTTCATCGAGGTCAGCGCCTGCACCAGCGCCTCGTAGCCGCCGGCGGCGATGTAGTCCTCGATGCGGTGGGGATTGATGACCCCCGAGTTCTCCAGGACGATCTTCTGCTGGCGGCGGAAGAACGGCTGGCCGGAGTCGCACCGCAGCCGCTCGACGGGCTTGGCGTCGAGACTGTCGAGGATCTCGGCCGCGTCCTCCTGCCTGACATGCTGGTAGAGGACGCCGCTCGTCTCCTCTTGAACGAGGGGCCCCGCGCTGCACAGGCCCATGCAGCCGACCGGCCGGACCTCCACCTGGCCCTCGAGCCCGCGGCGCTTGACCTCGTTCGTCAGCGAGGCCTGCACCTGGTCGCTGTGAGAGGAGACGCAGCCGGCGGCGATGCAGACACAGAGGCGATGTCTGCAGCCCTGGCGCCGCTCCGTCTCCTCGGAGGCGATCCGCTGAAGGTCCTCAAGCTGCGTCATCGCGCACGCACCTCCCCACGCGTTCTCTCAGCTGGCTGGCAGTCAACTTGCCCATGACGTCGCCGTCAACCACGGCGACGGGGGCGAGCCCGCAGGCGCCGACGCAGCGGGCCGTGAGGAGCGAGACACGGTTGTCGGCGGTTGTCTCGCCGGGCGAGATCCCGAACTCGTCGCGCATCACAGCGAGGAGCTCGGGGACGCCCTTGATGTAGCAGGCGGTGCCGGTGCAGATCACACACGTGTGCTCGCCCTTGGGCTTCATCTGGAAGTGGTGGTAGAAGGTGGCGACGCCGTAGGCCTTGGAGAGCGGCACGCGCAAGGATCCGGCGACGAAGCGCAGGGCATCCTTGTCGATGAAACCGAAGGTCTCCTGGACGGTGTGGAGCGTCTCGATCAGGGCGTTGGGCGTCTCGCCGTGACGGCGCATGGTGCCCGCGACGATCTTCCAGCGCTTGTCATCGGAGGGGGGGGCGGGTTTGAAGGGGCCGATGGGCATGGGGTGCGTGGGCCTCGGGGGCGGGGCTGATGGAGGTGAGCGAAGCACCGGCTTCGCGGTCAGGGAAGTGAAAACGCATGGTCCATTCCCCATCCGTGAAAAAGTTCACAGATCATGCCTGAGGGGCTGTGAGAGCAGCGCGGAGATGGCGAGGCTGCAGACCGTTCTCGCTGGCTCAGTTTCGCCGAACGAGAGGATCATTCAAGTTCAATCAGAAGAGTGGCCTGTGGGTCACTGGGTGTGCCAGAATGGGAGAATCGACTCGTGCGGGGCAATCTGCCACCCTCCCGGCGGAAGTCTCAGGAGGGACCGAAATCTGTGATGAGTTTCACAGCGAGGGCCGTCCATCCCGTCTGATGGCTCGCTCCGAGCCCTCGGCCTGTGTCGCCATGGAAGTACTCGTGGAACAGCACGAGGTCACGCCAGTGAGGATCATCGGCGAAGCGCGGGGCTCGACCGTGGCACGGACGGTGGCCGTGCGCATCGGGCAGGAATAGGGAGCCGAGACGGTCCGCCAGCATCTTGGCCGCCGCCTGGAGGGTCACGCGCTGGCCTGAGCCCGAGGGGACCTCCACCGTCATCTCGTCCCCATAGAAGTGGTGGTACCGCTCGAGGGCCTCGACGAGGAGGAAGTTGACGGGGAACCAGACGGGGCCTCGCCAGTTCGAGTTGCCGCCGAAAAGCCACGTGTTCGACTCGCCCGGCACGTACTCCACGCGGTGCTCGGTTCCATTGGCCCAGAAGGAGTAAGGGTGCTCCCGGTGAAAGCGGGAGACAGAGCGGATCCCATGGGGCGAGAGGAACTCGGCCTCGTCGAACATTCGCTGGAGGGTTCTCTCCAAGCGTGACCGCGACGGGATGGCCAGGAGGAAGTGGCCGTGCTGGTGACCACTTGGGCAGCGGCGCTCCATGTACGAGACGCTCGCGGCCAAATCGCGCCGGTTTTCGAGGAACCACGTCAGACGCCTGCGGAAGCCCGGCAGGCGCGCGAGGACATCCTCCTCGAGGATCTCGACGGCGCAGAGGGGAATGAGGCCGACCAGAGAGCGGACCTTGAGGGGGATGGACCGTCCGTCGATGGCGAGCTGATCGTAGTAGAAGCCGTCCTCCTCATCCCACAGGCCTGCTCCGCCCAGGTGGTTCATCGCGTCGATGATGGCGATGAAGTGCTCGAAGAACTTCGAGGCGACGTCCTCGTAGGCCGGGTCTTCGCTCGCCAGCTCGAGTGCGATGGACAGCATGGTGCCGCAGAAGAAGGCCATCCAGGCGGTCCCGTCGGCCTGCTCGAGGTGTCCGCCGGTCGGCAGCGGCTGGGAGCGGTCGAAGACACCGATGTTGTCGAGGCCGAGGAATCCGCCGGCGAAGAGATTGCGCCCCTGCGGGTCCTTGCGGTTCACCCACCAAGTGAAGTTGAGAAGGAGCTTGTGGAAAGCGCGCGCGAGGAAGATGCGGTCACGCTCTCCGCGCGCGCCCGTCATCTTGTAGACGCGCCAGACAGCCCAGGCGTGGACGGGAGGGTTCACGTCTCCGAAAGCGAACTCGTAGGCCGGAATCTGGCCGTTGGGATGCATATACCACTCGCGGAGGAAGAGGAGGAGCTGGTGCTTGGCGAAGTCGGGGTAGATCTTGGCCATCGGGACCATGTGGAACGCGAGGTCCCAGGCGGCGAACCAGGGGTACTCCCACTTGTCGGGCATTGAGATCACGTCCCGGGCGTAGAGGTGGGGCCAGTCGTGGTTGCGACCCCAGCGGCGCTCGGCCGGAGGCGGCGGCTGCTCGGGGTCGCCTTCGAGCCAATCGCGCACGATCAGGTGATAGAACTGCTTGCTCCAGAGCAGGCCCGCATAGCCCTGCCGGGCGACGCGGCGCTGCTCCTCGCTGAGTGTGGGGGGAATGTGACGGGCGTAGAAGGCGTCGGCCTCGCGGCGGCGCTCGTCGAAAATGCGGTCGAAGTCGCGCCCGAAGGCCACGGTGTTCGCCTCGCTGTCCGCGCAGAGGCGGAGGCGCAGCGTCACCTCGTGCCCCGGCGAGAGATCCAGCCGGTAGACGGCAGCCGCCTTGGTGCCCACCGCTCGAGGATTCACCGCGTCCTCGCGGCCGTGAATCAGCAGCTCGTGGAACGCGTCTTTGAAGTGGCCGGAGGCGTGCTCAGAGCCGAACACGCGCGGGTTCGTCTCGTTTTCCGTGAAAGCCAAGCGCGCGGGCGCCGGATCGGGACCGGCCTGGAGGAGAAAGCGTCCGAGCGTCGGATGCTCGGCCCGGATGGACCGGTCGCCCGCCGCGAGGAGGCGCGGCTTGACCGTGCATCCCTCGTGGGCACAGCCCCACGACCAGGTGTTGCGGAACCACAGTGTCGGCAACACGTGGATGGACGCTCTCTCAGAGCTGCGGTTGGCAACGGTGATGCGGATGAGCACGTCATCCGGTGCCGCCTTGGCGTACTCGGCGAAGACGTCGAAGTACCGGCTCTCGTCGAAGACGCCCGCGTCGGCGAGCTCGAACTCGGGGGCGTCCTTGCCGCGCCGGTGGCTCTCGTCGACCAGACGGGCATAGGGGAACTCGGCCTGCGGGTACTTGTAGAGAGCCCGCATGTGGGAGTGCGTGGGAGTCGAATCCAGGTAGAAGTACTCCTCCTTCACGTCCTCGCCGTGATTGCCCTCTGGACCGGTGAGTCCGAAGAGGCGCTCCTTCAGGATCGGGTCGCGCCCGTTCCAGAGCGCGAGGGCGAAGCACAGCCGGCACTCCCGGTCGGTGATCCCGAGCAGTCCATCTTCCCCCCAGCGATAGGCGCGGCTGCGCGCCTGCTCATGGGGGAAGTAATCCCAGCACTGGCCGTGGGCGGAGTAGTCCTCGCGGACGGTGCCCCACTGCCGCTCGCTCAGGTAGGGGCCCCAGCGCTTCCAGTTCCTCTGGCGAGCGGCGTCCTCGGCGAGACGCTGCGTCTCGGGGTCCAGGGGGGGCGCTGTCGTTGCCTTGCTCATCTCTCAGTCACCTCAGCGGGCCATCGCCATGGCCGGAGTGGGGGAGGGCTGGGGCGCCAAGAGGCGCTCGAGCCGGATCAGTTCGCCGACGGACCACGCCTGGAAGGGGCAGCCCCGGGGCGTGTGCGGTGGCTCGGCATCGGCGATCTCGGAGACGTGGCCGAGCCCCGCGTCGTCGACGTGAGCCCGCAGCGGGGCGACAAAGCGCTCGCGCGCCTCCTGGCAGGCCTGCGGCGTCGCGCCGTGGACGCGGAGCCAGGCCTCGACGAAGGG
>JABWBI010000404.1 GCA_013360565.1 Candidatus Sumerlaeia bacterium
GACCGCGGCCAGCTCGCCGTCGCCCACGCCGGTCTCGAGGATTCGATGGTCGGCAAGACCGGTCGCGCGGTCCGCGACTTCTGCCGCCATGGCGAGGGGCCCCGCTCGCCTCGCCGCGGCACGTGGATCGAGCGCCACCGTGGCCACGAGCTCGTCGTCCACGGCCACACGCCCGTCGCCGAGCCCCGCATTCTCAATCACACGCTGAACATCGACACCGGCTGCGTCCTCGGCGGACACCTCACGGCCTTCCGCTGGCCCGAGCGCACCCTCATGCAGGTCCCCGCCCAGGCCCTGCACTTCGACGCTGGCTGGGCCCCCGCTCCCCCGCCGCGTGAGGTCACGCTCGAGGCGACGGTCTGACGATCACTCCGTGAAGAGGCCCGTGGGGCCCGGGGCATCCTCGTACGGCGTCACGGGCAGGATGATCTGGCTCGGATGCCCGGTGGAGTGGTGCAGCGTCACCGTCGCCGTCTGCCGGACCGGATCATTGATCTGAAACGGCGCTCCCGTCTGGGGGTTGATCTCCCAGCGCGGCGAGTTGGTCGAGGAGACCAGCACCATCAGCTCGTGCGAGGCATCGAGGGCCAGCGCGAGGTGGCCGATGTCGAAGCGGACCTCGTAGATCTCTCCGGACACCATCAGACTCTCCTGGTCGAAGCCCTCGCGGCGTCGCGCCTGGCGCACGCCCTCGCGCATGAGCATGACGCGCCCGTCGGGGTAGACGTCGCAGACCTTCACCATCAGATCCACATCCGGCGCCGTGGACGAGACGAAGAGCCGCGCCTCCATCGGGCCGACGATCTCGAACGGCGATGCCGGCAGCGCCCCCGTGCGGAAGGCCAGGATGTCCGGCCGCCCCAGCAGCGGGCGCTGGTCGCGTGGCCCCGACGGCTCGAAGAGGTTGTTGCCTCCGATCGTCGGCAGCGGCGTCGACGGATCGCTCTCGTACGACGTCTGGCCCGGCGTCACCGCCGGCACCGTCCGCAGCCGGCCCTGGCCGTGGAAGTAGAGCGGCACCTCGAGATGCGGGGGCGGCCAGACATCGGACGTGCGCCACTCGTTGCCCGGTGCCCCCGGGCGATCCACATCCCCCATCACATAGTAGGTGAACGTCGGCCGGTCGAAGACATCCGGGGCGAGCCCTTCGATGATCTCCAGCCGGAAGCGGTCGATGAGGAGCCGGAACTCGTCCGAGAACAGGACATTCGGCGGAAAGGTCAGCTCACCCTGGATCTGGTTGAAGAGTCGCTGATGCGTGTAAGGCCCCACGATCATCAGCTGGCGCCCCCGGGCCTCCGGGCCGCCGCTCTCGTCCAGCGCAGCGATCGTCTCCAGCGTCCCGTCGACGTACATGTCGAACCACCCCGCCACCTGGAAGGTGGGGACGTTCACCTGCCCGGTGCGCATCGTGATGTCCACCGGATCCCAGAAGGCATCGCGCCGCGCGTGCTGCGCGACGACGGCCACACTCTCCAGATTGCTGATCTCCGTCAGGAAGTCCTGAATCACCGACCGCTGGAAAACACCCCCGGGAAACGCGATGTCACTGTAGATGTCGGCGCTGCCCGTGTCGCAGAGGATCCCCGCGAGGGCCGGCGGCTCCGACCCCGCCGCGAGCAGCGCCGCGATGGCCGAGCCCGATGACCCCTCGAGCATGATCTGCCCGTTGCACCACTCCTGGCTCGCCGCCCACGCGATCATGTCGAAACCGTCCTGCCGCTCGCCCCAGCCGTCGTCCAGGAACGGGACGTACTCCCCTGTGTCGACCACGCCCCCCCGGAGGTCGGTCACGACGAACGCGAATCCCTCGGCTGTCCGCGTCGTCGCCATGCTGTACTTGGCGCTGCGGGGATAGGGCGAACGCTCCATGCTGACGGGGAAGGGGCCCTCGCTGGACGGGAGAAACACGTCTGCCGTCAGGAAGTGGCCATCGCGCATCTCCACCTGGGCCGACAGCGTCGGCACCGGCGCCGCGGGCAGCCGCGGGGCATGGAGAAGGGCGAACGCGAGGAGGGGAAGGAGGCGGCGGGGGCTCATGGGGTCGTGCGTGTCATCGGCCCAGGTCTCCCGTCGAGCCGCGCCGCGAGTATATGCCGCCCCGGGGCCGCGCGCCAGTGTCCGTCAGCGGGCCGCGGCTGTTTTCTGTGCCGGTGCGAAGTCACGCCAGTTCGAGCAGCAGCCCGGTCCGGGCGCGGGGCAGTCCGCCAGGCTTGCCGGGCTGTTGCCT
>JABWBI010000058.1 GCA_013360565.1 Candidatus Sumerlaeia bacterium
GCTGTTTCAATCCACGCCCGCCGCGCGGCGGGCGACGCATTGCGCCGCCCGGGCCGCTCGCCGATGAACAGTTTCAATCCACGCCCGCCGCGCGGCGGGCGACATCTCCCTTCCACTCAAGCCCGAGTTCGTCTTCAGTTTCAATCCACGCCCGCCGCGCGGCGGGCGACCACATGCGCCGTAACTCTTCTCGCGCGAGGCGCTCATGTGGTGCCCCGCGCGAACCCCGGCGCGAACCCCCTCAGACTGCCCCCTCTCCACGCTCTGTCAAGCGTGCAAGTCCAGTCGGTCCCGTCGTTGCGAACGTCCCAGGCATTCCTTGATCACTTTAGATTCGCGGTTCGCGCGAGCGTCAAACAATGAGCGGCCCCTGCGGGTCATACGCGGGCTTGGCGCCGACGTGCTCGACACGCCGCTTCCAGTTGGCCCCGAGGAAGTAGTAGCGCAGGCTGTCCTCCTCGGGCTCGATCTCCGCCTCCAGCCTGGCGCGGAGTTGCGCCCACTGCCCGGGATCGACGAGGCACTCGAAGACGGAGTTCTGCACGCGCTGGCCGAAATTCTCGCAGACCTTGGCCACGCGGTGCAGCCGCCGCCGGCCCGGGGCGTCGATGGTGGAGACATCATAGGTGATCAACACAAGCATCATCGGCGCTCATCTCCAGAGGAACGGCGGGTAGGCTTCCAGATCGCCGCGCAGGTGGCGCGAGAGCAGCAGCGCCTGGACGTGCGGCAGGAGGCCGATGGCGATCTTCTCGTTGAGGAAGGGATGAGTGATCTCCTCGCGCTTGCGCTCCTGCCAGGCGATGATGACCTTCCTGCGCGTCGCATCGTCCATCACGACCGCACCGCTCTCGCTGGTGGTGAAGCCGCTGCCTTTCACCTGTTGGCGGTTGACGAGCGACAGCGCGAGCCGGTCCGCGAGGAAGGGACGCAGCTCCTCCATGAGGTCGAGGGCGAGGCTGGGCCGCCCCGGCCGGTCGCGGTGGAGGTAGCCCACGGCGGGATCAAGCCCATTCGCCTCCAGCGCCGCCGTCACGTCGTGGACGAGCATGGTGTAAAGGAACGAGAGGAGGGCGTTCATCGGGTCGAGAGGCGGGCGGCGCGAGCGCTCGGTCAGCTGGAAGCAGTCCTTCTGCGCCACGATGAGGTGATCGAATGCCGCGAAGTAGATGCGCGCGGCGTCGCCTTCCATGCCGCGCAGGACGTCGAGAGGTGGAGACTGCTCAATCTGCTGGAGAAGGCGGGCGAGCCTGCGCGCGGCCTCGTCGAGTGCCGGCGCCCCGGGCGAGTCGCCGTGGTCGCGTGTCCCGCGCAGCAGCACGGTCCGCGCGTTGGCGATCTTGCCGACGACGCAGGGATGGGCCACGCGCAGACAGGCCTCCTCGTCATCGGTCCGCCGGTATTGCTCGCGGCGGAGAAGCACGCTGCCGTGTGTTGCCCCGACGACACGCGCGAGGAAGCGGCCGTTCTCGCTGAGGAATGACAGCGCCACGTCTCGCTCGCCGCAGAGCTGCATCAGGTAGGGACTCGCGCCGATGCGGCCCAGGCAGACGATGGAGCCGACGGTGTGGATCGGAATACGCAGTTTTGTCTCGCCCTCGATCTGCACGCAGACCGTGTCGCCCTCCTTCGAGAGGTAGGCGCCCTCGGTCGTCACGTAGAGGGTGTTGAGGAGCTGCTTCATGAGGGTGGCATCGGCGTCCCGCCGATGTTCCTGCGTGGCATGAGCATCTCGCTCATGCTTCTCCGCGGCATGGGCGACCCGCCCATGCATGTGAACATCTCCACATCTGCCCCATGAGCGAGATGCTCATGCCACGTCATCGCTTGCCTCCCGGATGGCGTGGCTGATGTAGGCTCCCACCCGCCGCGTGCGGCTCAGCGCGTCGGGCATGCAGCGCGAGAAGAGCGAGCAGAACTCGCACGCCGGGATGGGCACTGGCGGCGGCGTCACACCCGACGCGATCAGCGCGTGCAGACGCTCGGCGAGGTGTTCGGTCTCGCCGCGCAGCGCCTCGTCGAACTCGACCTCCTGGCGTCGCCGGGGACGCGCGTAGAAGAGCGCCCCACGCGGGATCGCCGCGCCGAGCATCTCTTCCAAACACATGGCCTGGGCGCAGAGCTGCACGCGGTCGCAGTTGATCGGCTTCGGCTTCCCCCGCTTGTACTCGACGGGAAACGGCTGCCAAAGCCCCTCGCAATCGTCCAGCGCCACGCCGCCGCTCTCCACGCGGTGGAACTCCACCACGTCGGCGACGCCGGAGAGGCCCAAGCGCAGAGACCGGAGCCGCAGCGCCCGCGCCACGCGCAGATCGCCCCGGCTCTCGGTCTCCGGCTCATCGGCGCGATCGTGCAACACCCGCCCCTCGGCGGTGAAGCGGTTCTCCTCCCACTGCTGCTCCAGATGAATGAGCGCGGCCCGCCGCTCGCAGTAGGCGAGCTGGGCAAGCCCGGACAGCGGGAGGAGGTCCGTCTCCTCGTACATCGCTCATTTGCCTGCGGCGATGTCGCTGAGCAACTGTGCTTCGACTCCGTTCGGCAGATCCGCCCGGACGGCGTCGATGGTGGGCAGTGCGTAGTCCTTGATGGAGTGCGGCGCCTCGATTCCGTCCTTCAGCGCGATCTTGCTGGTGACGATGTCGAACAGCTTGTGCGCGGGAGCGCAGCCGAGCATCGCCTGCCGCTCGCGCTGCTTGGCATCGGTGTCTGTCCCAACGTGCTTGAAGAGGAAGGCGTGTTCGGGGTGGACCGTCATCACGCCCTTCGAGGCTGAGCGGTCGTGCTCGTACATGTTGAGGATCGCCTCGGCCAGTAGGGCGAGGTCCTCCTGGGAGAAGCCGGTCTGTTGGGCGAGGTGGGCGCTGACGAAGCCCTTCGCCACAAAGAGACCGTAGGGAATCAGAGACTTGCGGCCCATGGTGCGCATTTTGTCCTCAGGCTGCGCCCCTTCCCAGGCGAGATAGTCAGCGGAGCTCTTCGCGCCCTTCACGTCCTCGGCCACGGCCATTCTGGTGACAGAGACCTCGAGCGAGAGGACGGGATGGAATGACCGAGCGAACGAGAGCTGAACGGGACCGCGAAGCTGACCTGCGTTCGGGCCGGTGGCCATGACGGCACCGAAGGTGCGCACGTCATAGAACTGGGTGCACATCCATCTGCGCGCCAAGTCCACCTTCTTCTTCGGTGCGCCCTTTCCGCTTGAGTCGAGACCTCCCTCAGTCTGCTCATGCGCCAGGACGATCTTGGTGTTCAGGTTGCAGGCCTGCTCCACGAAGATCGCATGGGGGGCCGTGTTCCCTCGCGCCAGATGGACGTAGTTGCGGATGCGGCGCTTGAGGGCAACATCGGAGACCAGCCCATGCATGTCCAGCGGATCGATGCGCGGCGCGTTGCCAGCGTCGGGGTCGCCGTTGGGATTTCCGTTCTCGCAGTCGAACAGGAAGAGAATCTCACAGCGGTTCTTGAGGGGCGTTGTCATGAGTTGGTCACCTCCTTGGTGTCCTCGATCTGAGTCTTGGCCGACGCCTTCGGCGCCGCCTTCTGATGGTAGTAGCCGAGCGCGAAGAGGCTCTGCTCTTCGAGCGTGAGGGTCTTGGGGATGGAATCCTTGATGCGCGCCCAGATGGCGGCCAGGCGCTGGTCGTACCAGTGCGCGAGGCCGCCCTCCAGCTTGCCCAGATGGAACTGAGCCGTTCGCACGAGGCGCCCGAGCACAAGCGCGGGGGTGCTGCTCGCCGCCGCGTAGTATCGCTGCACCACGCCCGCGCCGACGTCACCGAGCGCCCGGTATTGCAGGTCGGCCAGAACGGCCATCAGGCGGCCGCAGTGATAGGCAGGCGACGGATGATCTTCGTTTAATTCAGGGGTCATTGCGGAGTCTCCTTTGCGGACGTGATACGCGCGCAGCAGTCCCATGCGCGCGTGGTTGGGGACTTCATCCTGGATGACGGCCAGCCGGGCGCGGTTGAGCGCCTGGGCCATGAGCGAGTGAGGGATAGCCAAGCGGTGAACGGCGACGCGCCAGAGCGAGGCCGACACGGGAGGGGGGATTTCCTTGAGGTCGCGCACGAGGCCGCCGAGCACGGCCCAGAACTTCGGTGGGCTGGCGCGTCGCCCACCTTCACGATGGACGATGGCCAAGTCGTCGAACCAAGCGAGGACATTGGCCAGCAGTGTCTCGAACTGCCCCTCGTCCCAGTCGCGGACAACGACGCGGCCCGAGTTGCCCGAGAGCGTGAGCATGAAGTAGCGGCACTCGCCCAAGTCGGGCCGTTGCCCTTCCCGGATGGCTGTCAGCAGTTCACGCGCGCGGCGCATGGCCTCGGGCTCGGCTTGGGCAACGGTGGCGTCGACTTCCTCCTGGGAGAAACCCTCATTCAAGAGGTCATTGGGATCGAGGCCTGGGTCTTTGCTGAACCAGTGAACCACCTTGGCCCCAGCGAGCCGGTGGCGAGAGTCCCTCAACAGGGTGTCCAGCGCAGCGCGGTAGCGCGCCGCCTCTGCTTCGCCAACAGCCGCGTTGCGGGATTGCTCCAGCCCGTAGGAGCGGAGCGATTCCTTGTCGAACGAGATGAGGGCATCCCCCGTCGGAAGTCCGCCCACGTCGAACAGGCCCGAAACTTTCGGATGGGTTGCGAGCGGTTCGACGAGCTCGCCGCTGGCAATGCAGCGCATTCGTTGCTGGCTGGTCTCCGCCTGGCCCTTTCGGCGACCCGTCTTGGCCGACGGCGACGCCTCCTTTTGGGGAGTGCTGCCTTTTCCAACAAGATCGAGTCGCTTCTGCCGCCACCAGCCGTGCCACGCGTCGTCGTCGACAAGATATGTGGGTGACCGCCCGAAGACCGCGATCGTGACGCTGTCTGTCGGCTTCGCCCTCTTCTCGGTGAGCGCGGCGATGATGGCGCTTCGGCTCGTATCATCCCGAAGCGCGGACGCAATCCGCTTCAGTTCCGGCAGCACGGACGATGCGCCCTCCAAGAGCGAGACGAAGGATTCATACTCGCGTAGCACCTTGGGGGAATCCGGCGCGTTGCTTAGCCGGACGGCCTTCTCCGCGCTGTCGACAAGGAAGTGTCGCGAGCGAGAGGCGATCATCTCTGGCTGTGAGAGATCGGGGCACCGGTTGAAGAGCTGGCCCTTGTTTCCCTTTTCGCTTGACCGGAGGTCGAGGGGATGGAGGAAGCGGCCTTGGTTGTCGAAGACGAGAGCCCAGCGGACGACCTTTGCCTTGAATCCGGCCTCGGCGCCCGGCACGTGCCTCTCGGCATACTCAAGGAGTCGAGGTAGCATGGCCATTCCTCCTCTCTGGTTTGAGAACGTCCTCGCTCTCGAAGGGAGGCACGTCGAGGACGCCTCGGCGAATCTTGGCGCGGAAGAGGCTCACGAAGGCTTGGTCCTCCGAGGTTCCGGGCCTCGACAGGTCAAAAACATCGTAGAGCATGAAGCCGACGTCTTCGTCGTGGGGCACAGGCTTGGTGGAATCCGTGCCAAGCTGTGCCGACTCGAAGTAGGCCGGGAACTCGCGGCAGCCGAAAGCAGGCTGCGCGAAGCACTTGCCGTGCTCGACGCGCCGGTGGAACTGCTCCTCGAAGGCCGACTGCTTCGCCTCATGGCCAGGCCAGGGGCGAATTTGGGCCGTGAGGCGGAAGCGGGGGTTGCGCAGCGCCATCGTCTGCCGCTGTGTGCGCCCCTTCTGGTCGGTTCCGAGCAGGTCGCCGTCGCCATCGGCCCAGATGGGCTCTGGCGGCGCCTTGCCCGCCATCCACTCGTGGACGTTCCGGACGTTCACTCGGTCCTTGACCTCGTTGCGGCGCAGGGCGATCCACTGAGGCGGGCTCAGGAGTTCGATCCTTGTCACCTGCCAACGGAACTCTGGCGGGTGAACGTAGATCGCGTCGAAGATGCCCCGCGCTGCGGACGGCGTGGGACACGGATATGAGAAGCGCTCCGCCTTCGTCTCGGGCCGCGAGAAGCAGGCGAAGTCGCCCCAGACTTCAATCGAGAGGTCTCTGGGAGCCATCTCGCTGGTGTCATCCTTTCTGAGAATGTGGTGTGGCTGGGCCCTCTGCGTGATCCATCAGAGCACCCAACTCTCGGCGCCAGTGGGCGGATTCCAGCCGACCACGGGATCGTAGGCATCGGGCGTGAGGCAGACAAACCAGTCCTTGGATTCCGTTCGATACCCCAGCGGGGTAGGCTGGAGGAACCTCGCTATGTCGCCCCTCTCGATTTGCCACCGCTCGATACCAATGGCATGGCGCCGGGCGGCGCGAATCCAGGCCGCTGTCAGGCGCCCACCCTTCTCCAGGCGCGCCTTCAGGCTGTCGAAGGCCTCAGGATCGTAGGGAACCAGCACGCTCACGGTGTCCTGCCGGATCAGCCGATACTCCTTGGCCACGTCCGGGAAAAACCGGTTATCCAAGGCTGCCCTGAGCTCCCTGGGAATCTCTGTGCCCCTGGTCAGCCCGTAGAGCCGCTGGTAGTAGGCCTGGAAGAGGGCGGGGTCCTCAATGTCCGCGCGGTCGGGCTGTTCCAAGATGACACCCCGGGTCACGTCAGTGGCCTGCTCATACCCGCCTGGCGGGCAAAGCCCCTTTTCGCCCGACCGCAGCTCGGGCTGAAAGACCGTGACCCGCCCTGATTTGGTGCGACGCCCGTTGCGGTTGCAGCGGCCGGCCGCCTGGGCGATGGCCTCCAGCGGGCCGAGAGCGCGATAGACCGCCGGGAAGTCAAGATCAACGCCGGCCTCGACGCACTGCGTGGCCACCAGCCTGCAGGGAACCTCGGGGCCAGAGGCGAGCCTGTCTCTCACCTGACGCAGCACGGCCTCG
Source organism: Candidatus Sumerlaeia bacterium (assembly GCA_013360565.1). Lineage (GTDB taxonomy): Bacteria > Sumerlaeota > Sumerlaeia > JABWBI01 > JABWBI01 > JABWBI01. Next base: position 6,831 of record JABWBI010000058.1, read on the forward strand.
CGGTGCGCCGCGCACATGGCGGTGGACAGATGAAAGACCCCGTCGTCGCCTCTCAGGAGATCGACCAGCCATCGCGCGTGCCGGCGCAGGTTGACGATGACAAGCGCCTGCCGCTCCTTGCGGAGCGCTTCCGCCAACTTCTCCCACGTGCGGGTCCGCTTGGTTGCGATCTCGCGCCAGTCCAGTTCAGTGCGCCGGATTCGCCCGAACAGCCTTGTCTCGGAAGGGGCGATCTCGCGGGGCTGCCAGCCGGCCGGGCACCACTCGCGCACCTTCTCATGGAGACCTCCGAAAGCGGGCTGCGTGGCTGTGGCGAAGACGACCGTGGAACCAAAGCGCTCAGCCAGGCGCGAGAGGGCCGCCAGCGTGGGCACGACCAACTCCAGGGGCAGCGTCTGCACTTCGTCGAACAGGATGACGCTCTTGGCCAGGCGGTGGAGCTTGCGGCAAGGGGCGGGGCGATTGGCGAAGAGCGACTCCAGACACTGAACGCTGGTTGTCACGATCAGCGGCGCGTCCCAGTTCTCCGCCAAGAGCCGTGCCTGCAAGCGGACTTGGTCTTCGTTGTCCTCGTGTCCGCCGTCATCGCGACTGACATCTGAGAGGCTGTGGTGTTCGAGCGTGTAGAGAGGTCCCAACTCAGTCTCGAAGATTTTTCGGCAGATTCCGGCTGTTTGCTCGATGATGCTGAGAAATGGCAAGACGAGAACGACGCGTCGCAGGCCGTGCCTCCGGGCATGGTGAAGGGCGAAGGCGAGCATGGCCAGCGTCTTTCCCGACCCGGTCGGGGCCGAAAGAGTGAAGAGGCCGGGTGGCTGGCCGGCTCGCTCCAGGCAGACGCGCAGAAGGTCTTCGCGAAGGCGGTTCACATCGGTGCCGGCGTCTGAGGCTCGGCGAACCTGTTCCTCAATGAAGCGCATCAGCAGGGAGAGAGCCCGCTGCGCATCGAGGGAGGGCCCAACCGGCCGCGAATTGGACTCTCCTTCGAAGTGCGCCTCAGTCGCCAAGAAGTCAGCATCGACAAGCGCCGAGAACAGCATTCGCAGATCGAGCATGGCCGCGACAGGCGGGGTCGCTACGCTGTAGATGGACGATTCGGCCACCGGAGGCAATGTGACGCCGTCCTGCTCCAATCGCTCCCGGACAACCCCGGGATTTGATTCTGTCAGAGTGAGTCCCTGAGGTAGAGGTTTCGGATTCGCAGCGGCCTCACGCACGGAAGCGACGAGCCCGCTCTGGAGGCCGACGTGATGCCCCTGGATCGCAACGGCGGCTCCCAGACCTCGCGCCTTGAACAGATCCCACGCGAGGAGCGCGCCGGGCGTCCAGTGATCGAGGCCTTTGGCCTGACCCCTCAGGCGCTTCAGGAAGAGATCGCTCGCCTTCCCCGCGTCATGGAGAAGAGCTGCGAGACGCGCTTCGTCGGCGGCGTCGAATGACGCGGCAAACTCTGCCGCAAAGGCCTCGACTCGCCTGAGGTGTTCAGCCAGCGGCTCCGGCGGACCACCGCTCCTCGACTCGCTGTGCGCCAGCCACTCGGCTTCGCCCGTGCGTCCGCTCTCGCCGCCCCGCTGGACTGTCTCGTTTGTCAACCTCCCTCCTCCTGCATCTCTTCCTGTCGATGGCCGGGAGCCTTCAGCAGCTCGATTGCCTCGCGCAGCCGTCCAGCCAGAGCCGCGTCCGCGGCGGCTTCGCGCTCGAGGATGGCGCGGGCCTGGTCCATGCGCCGGCGCATCGCCTGGGCGGCGTCGAGGGCGGCGTGCCAGCCGTCGGCGGTGACGGTCGAGCCGGTGCTGAAGTAGGACTCCTGCACCGGGATGCCCAGGGCGTGGAGCGTCTGCTCGGCGAGTTCCTGCTTGTCTGGCATCGTCTGGTCCCCGGGTCGGCAACCCTCTTGGTCAGCGGGGGCCGCCCCCTGTGGCCCGGGAGTGAAACAGAACGACCGGCGAGAGGCAAGGAAAAAGCGAATAGGTGGTGAAAGAAGGGCGGCTACGCCCTGCAGAAGGGTGTCTGTAGCCCTGCAGAAGGGTGCCTGCAGCCCTGCGGGGGGACCGCCGAAGGGGTCCGGGAGCCGGGGCCGGTGGAGTGAATCGCCGGCCCCGGTCCGTTTTCTCTCGCCCTGGGCGGGGGAGGAGGGGACGTGCCTTGACAGGGCGGGGGAAATGGCGAAGCGTGGGTGAAATCCGTGTGCCGAGGAGAGGAGCGATGAGAACACATGTGTGGCTGGGAGGTCTGGCGGCGCTGGGGGCCGCGGCGCTGGTGCTGAGCTGTGAGCACGGGGGCGAGAGGATCCGGCGTGCGCTCGACCAGGTGACGAGCGTGGCGGAGCCGCCGGCGGCGCCGGAGTTCCGGGCGATCTACATCAACCGGTTCCAGTGGCCCGACGCGAGTCCGGAGGTGGCGCGGAGCAACATCCGGGAGATGATGCGGACGTCGGCGGAGCACAACTTCAACGCCGTGCTGTTCCAGGTGCGGGGGCAGTGCGACGTGCACTACCCGAGCCCGAACGAGCCGTGGTCGAACGTGTACGGGTGGGAGGACCCGGGGTGGGATCCGCTGGAGTTTGCGATCGACGAGGCGCACGCGAACGGGCTGGAGTTCCACGCGTACATCAACACGCACACGCTGGCGCAGGTGATCCCGCCCGAGCACACGGTGCCCGAGCACCCGTACAATCTCCACGGCCCGTCGGCGCCGGACGGCGAGTGCTGGCTGCTGGCGGGGGAGGACGGCGCGCGGGTGGTCGAGGGCGAGGAGTACGTCTGGCTGAGCCCGGGGATTCCCGCGGCGTCGGCGTGGACGCGGGCGCAGATCATGCACGTGGTGAACCACTACGACATCGACGGGCTGACGTTTGACCGCATCCGCACGCCGGGGCGGGAGTACTCGCACGACGCGGTGACGCAGGCGCGGTTCGAGGGGCCGGGCAACCCGTGGGGTCTGGCGTGGGGCGACTTCATGCGGCTGCAGATCACGACGGACCTCGAGCGGATCTACGGCGCGGTCAACGAGGTCAAGCCGCACGTCGTCATCTCCGCCTCGCCGTTTGGCATCCACAGCCGGCAGCCGGGCGGGTACCAGGGCACGGGGACGGAGAGCTATCACCACCACTACCAGGACTCGTTCCGCTGGCTCGAGGGCGGCTCGCTCGATCTCATGTTCCCGATGATCTACTGGCCGATCGGCTCGGCGCACCCGTTCGAGGTGCTCGTCGCCGACTTCATGCAGCACACAGGGGGCCGGCACCTGGCGCCGGCGTTCAACCGCCGGGCGTCCGAGGAGATCATCGCGAGCATTCAAGAGGTCCGGAACCAGGGCGGCGCGGGGACGGCGTACTGGGTGTACGGCCGCGGGGACTGGGAGACGTTCGACCTCATCTATCCGGCGCCCGCGCCGATCCCCGAGCGGACGTGGAAGACGCACCCGGTGGCGGGCATCGTCGTCGGCCAGGTGCGGAGCCTCGCCGGCGCGCCGTTCGTCGATGCGCAGGTGCGGCTGGGCGAGGAGATGCGGCTGAGCGCGGGCGACGGGTTCTTCGCCTTCCTCAATGTCCCGCCGGGGACGCACGCGCTGACGGTCGACCTGCCGGCGCATGACGGATACCCGGGCTCGACGCTGTCGGCGGAGGTCACCGTCGCGGCGGGGCAGACCGTGCGGCAGAACCTCGAGCACCTGGGCGGCGTCCGGCCGTGAGGGCGCTCCTCCTCGCCGTCTTCGCGCTGCTCTGGGTGCCGGCGACCGGCGCGGCGAACACCGTCGCGCTGCTCGCGTCTGCTGAGCCGGTCGACTTCTTCCTCGAGTACCACAACCGGCGGATCCAGGACTTCCTCCAGGAGAACGCCACGCTCTCGCAGGCGTCGACGGAGCGGAACGCCGTGCTGCTCGGCGACTCGCTGACCGACGCGTGGAGCTTCAATGACCGGGTCGCGCGCTTCCTGCCGGGGCGCCGGATCCTCAACCGCGGGATCAGCGCCGACACCGTCTCGCGCGAGCGCGGGGTGTATGGGCGGCTGGACGTCTCGGTGTTCGACTGCAACCCGAGCCACGTCTTCCTGCTCATCGGGGTGAACGACCTCGGCGATCTCGGGCGCGAGGGCGAACCGGGTCTCGACGTCATCGAGGAGCACTACCGCGGCGTCGTCTCGCGGATCACGGACGAGCGGCCCGGCGTCGACCTCACGCTCACGCTGCTCACGCCCGTCAGCGGGCCTTCACTCGCGCTTGAGCCGCTGATCAGTCAATTCAACCCGCGCATCCAGGCGATCGCGGCGGAGTTCAACCTGCGGGTGCTCGACCTCGGCCCCTTCCTCGCCGACGGCGAGGGCCACCTGCGCGGCGACTACACGGAGGACGGTCTGCACTTCACCGACCCCGTCTACGCCATCTGGGGCTCGCAGATCGAGGCGATCCTCGCATCGACCGAGGCCGGTCTCGCCGTCCCCCCCGATCTCGCCCACTGGTTCCCGCACGGGCAGGCGCGGCTCGTGCAGTTCCGCCGGGAGAACGCCGCGCTCCAGGCCGTCTCGCCCGAGCAGCGCCACGTCGTCCTCCTCGGCTCGTCGACGATGGAGGGCTGGAAGAACCAGGACCGCACGGCGCGCTTTCTGCCCGCGGATCACCGCTTCCTCAACCGCGGGATCAGCGCCGACCGGATCGGCGTGGGCGCCTTCGGCATCCGGCACCGGCTCGAGGAGTCGGTGTTCGGGTGCAACCCCAGCCACGTCGTGCTTCAGAACGGGACGAATGACCTGCTCGTGCACGCGCGCGAGGGCTCGCCGAGTGTCGAGACGATCGCCGGGACGTACGAGACGGTCGTCGCGACGATCCAGGAGCGCCTGCCCGGGGTGCCGGTCGCCATCGTCACCGTCCAGCCGCTGCGCGGGCGGTACGCCATCGGCAACGAGGCGACGCTCGCATTCAACGAGCGGCTGCGCGCGATCGCCGCGCGGCGGGGCTGCTTCCTCATCGATCATCATCCGATGCTCGCCGATGAAGAGGGGCTGCTGCGCGAGGATCTCACCGGCGACGGGCTGCACTTCCGCGACGAGGGATACCGGCTGATGGGCGAGGAGATCGCGCGGTTTCTCCGGGAGCGTCCCGGTCAGGGCGCGCCGTCGCCCTGAGGCGACAGCGCGAAGAGCCACACGTCGCCCCCGTGCCAGAGCAGGGCCGCGCTGGTCCGCTCCCACGTCCAGTAGCCCGCGTCGATGGCGAAGTCCTCGCCCTGGCGGAGCACGTGCGTCACGCCCTCGGCCCGGAGGCGTGCGGTCACCGCGTCCGGGGAGCCCTCTTGGCGCAGGAGCCAGTCATAGACCTCCATGTTCCAGCGGTCGCGCGTCCAGTGCCTTCGAGGCAGGTGATACGCATAGGGATGATTGATGCAGAGGACCCGCGCGTCCGGCGGCAGATTCGCGTCGATCCAGCGGTAGGCGGCGACGGCGTGGGTGAAGCCGGGCGTCCCGTCGCGGAGGAAGTCGAGCGCGGCCTCGCGGGACATCACGGGCCGGCCGCGCCAGGCGTTTGCGGGCTGGGAGAGCGCGACGGCCTGATGCTGGACGAGGTTGAACGCGGCGAGCAGG
>JABWBI010000059.1 GCA_013360565.1 Candidatus Sumerlaeia bacterium
GTCCCGACTCCGCGCCGGCGGCCGCCGTGGGCGCGGGACGCCCCGCCCCGACGGCGAGAAGATCGGCGGCCGCCGGAGCGGCGAAGCTGGTCTGAGTCGACCCGGGCGGGACGAGCGTGAAAAGCTGGCCGAAGATGCCGAAGATGACCAGCAGCGAACCCAGCGCACGGAGGCCGGGACGTGAAACTTCCACCAAGCCGAAGAGCGCAATGGCAATGCCCAGGGAAAACGCGGCGGCGACGAACAGGCGCGGAGCGTAGCTGTGCGGCGCCAGGAGAGCGACGGCCACGGCGCCGAGGACGAGAGCGAGAATGGACGTGACGCGACGGCGCAGGCGCTCGCGGTCGGCGGGGCTGCAAGGCGCGGCCTCGGCTGCGCCGGTGTCCGGATCGGATCTCTGGGTGGCGTCCACAGGCGATGCTCCGGGGCGGGTCCCGGAAGCTTCATCGTCGGAAGGGAAGGGAAACGTGAATGGCGCCGGAGGCACACTCTCCGGCGATGGGCGGCAAATCGTGGAGTGTCAGCCCTCTTTGACGGCCGCGATGAGATCGACCAGGGCCTTCTTGCCGTCACCGAACAGCATGAGGCAGTTGTCGGCGGCAAAGAGGGGGTTCGGGATCCCGGCGAAACCGGGCGAGAGCGAGCGCTTGATGACCACCACCGTCCGCGCCTTGTCCGCATCGATGATCGGCATGCCGGCGATCGGCGACTTGGGGTCCGTCCGGGCGATCGGGTTCACGGTGTCGTTCGCGCCCAGGACGATGGCGACATCCGTCTGCTCGAGCAGGGAGTTGACCTCGTCCATCTCCTTCATCTTGTCGTAGGCGATGTTCGCCTCCGCCAGCAGAACGTTCATGTGGCCGGGCATCCGGCCGGCGACGGGATGGATGCCGAAGAGCACTTCGACGCCCTTGGACTCGAGCAAGTTCGTGAGGTCACGGACGGCGTGCTGGCACTGCGAGACGGCCATGCCGTAGCCGGGGATGATGACCACGCGCTGCGCGTTGTCGAAGAGCATCGCCACCTCTTCCGGCGACGACGCCTTGACCGTCCTGTACACGTCGTCCGCGGAGGGGCCGGAGGTGTCGCCGCCGAAGCGGCCGAAGACGACATTCGTCATCGACCGGTTCATCGCCTTGCACATGATCTTGGTGAGGATCAGCCCCGAGGCGCCGACGAGCGACCCGGCGATGACCAGCATGTTGTTGTTCAGCACGAACCCCGTCGCCGCCGCCGCCAAGCCCGAGTACGAGTTGAGCAGACAGATGACGACCGGCATGTCCGCCCCGCCGATGGGAATCACCAGCAGCACGCCGAGGACCAGCGAGAGGACGACGAGGAGGAAGTATATCGCCGTCCACGTGGGGTGGGTGATCAGCAGCCACGCCAGCACGGCGACCACGGCCGCCAGGGCGGCGTTGATGAGCTGCTGTCTCGGGAACCAGATCGGCTTGCTGGGCAAGAGCCACTCCTGCAGCTTGTCGGCCGCGACCGCGCTGCCCGAGAACGTGACGCCCCCGATGATCCCCGAGAGCGCCGTGGCCACCATGAACTGCAGGCCCGGCCCGGGGGCGGCGCCGGCGACGCGCAGCAGCTCGGCCCACGCGACGAGGAACGACGCGCCCCCGCCGAAGCCGTTGAGCACGCCGACCATCTGCGGCATCGAGGTCATCGGGACGGTGAGGGCCATGAAGAGGCCAGCCCCGGCGCCCAGGATCAGCCCCACCGCGATGAGCGTGTAGCTCGTGATGCCCCGGTCCATCAGCGTGATGCCGATGGCCAGCGCCATGCCGAGCATGCCGAGCAGGTTGCCGCGCACCGCCGTTCGCGGGTGAGCGAGCAGCTTGAAGGTCCAGATGAAGCAGACCGCGGCGACGAGGTAGATGAGATTGACGATGCCGGGGTGGTGGATGCCGGCCGCCTCCGCCGCGCCGTGTCCGGCCTGAATCGCTGTCATGGTCATGGGTGCGCCCTCAGCCCTTCCTCTTGAACATCTGCAGCATGCGCTGAGTGACGGCGAAGCCGCCGGCGACGTTGATCATGGCGAAGACGATCGCAATCACGCCGAGCGCCGTGACGTACCACGCCGTCGGGTGCCCCGTGACCAGCAGCGCCCCGACGACGGTGATCCCGGAGACGGCGTTCGAACCCGACATCAGCGGCGTGTGCAGGACCGGCGGCACCTTCGTGATGACTTCGAAGCCGAGGAACATGGCGATGACAAACACCGTGAGGACGGCGACGAACGCGGTGATCGGATCCATCAGGACGCACTCCCTGCGGGCTGGGCGAGGCCCAGGGCCTCGCGGACGCGCGGCTGCACAATCTCGCCGCCATCGGTGACGAGGGTCTCGCGGATCACCTCGTCATCCAGGTTGACCGTGAACGCCCCCTCCTTCGTCACCATCGAGAGGAGGAAGGTCTGGACGTTCTTGCCAAAGAGTGTGCTCGCGTGAAACGCCATCGTCGCCGCGAGGTTGAGGGGCCCGAGGATCTTCACGCCCTGGTGGACAACCGTCTCGCCGCCCCGGGTCAGCTCGCAGTTGCCGCCGCGCTCGGCCGCCAGATCGACGATCACCGAACCGGGCGTCATCGCCTCGACCATCTCACGGGTGACGAGCACGGGCGCCCGGCGCCCCGGCACCGCCGCCGTCGTGATCACAACGTCCTGCTCGCCGATCGCCTTCGTCATCAGCCGGCGCTGCAGCGCCAGCTGCTCGTCCGTCAGGGCCTTGGCGTAGCCGCCCTTGTCCTGCGCGTCGACGCCGAGGTCGAACTCGAGGAACTTCGCGCCGAGGCTCTCGATCTGCTCCTTCACGACGGCGCGCACGTCGTAGCCGGTGACGACGGCGCCCAGCCGCTTGGCCGTCGCGATCGCCTGGAGGCCCGCGACGCCCGCGCCGATCACGAGCACCCTGGCCGGAGTCACGGTGCCCGCGGCTGTCATCATCATCGGGAAGATCTTGTGCAGCGCCTCGGCGCCCAGGAGCACTGCCTTGTAGCCCGCGAGGTTCGCCTGCGAGGAGAGGATGTCCATCGACTGCGCCCGCGTGATCCGCGGGACGAGCTCGAGGGCGAAGGCCCGGACGCGCTTGGCCGCCAGTGCCTCGATCTCGGCCTTGGCGGTCAGCGGTTCGAGGGCTGCAATCAGGATCTGGCCGTCCCGCAGGAGGTCGAGGTCGCCCCGGCCCTGCTCGGGATTCGCCCCGAGGCCGCGGACCTGGACGATGATGCCGGCCTTCGCGAAGACCTCGGCGCGTGAGTCGAGCACGGTCGCGCCGGCGTCGCGGTAGGCCTGATCCGGAAACCCGGCCGCCTGGCCGGCGCCTCTCTCCACGAAGACCTCGAACTGTCTCTTCTTCAGCGCGCCGATGGAGGCAGGCACCAGCGCCACGCGATGTTCGCCGGGACACGTCTCCCGGGGCACTCCGACAAGCATCAGACCGGCCACTCCCCTGCAATGTGTGCGGACATCCTGCAACAACAGAGGCCCCGGCGCTGGAATGCAAGAGAAAACCATCCCGGCGCCGCGAGGCCCGGCGGGCGCCGGGCCCCGGGTGCCGGGACCATGCGTCAGAACGCCGCAGGCTCAGTCGCGGGACTGCGAGAAGACCCAGAGGTAGTAGAGCAGCGTCATGATCGCGCTGACGGCGGCGGCGACATAGGTCCAGGCGGCGGCGTTGAGGACGGTCGCCACGGCCCTGGCCTCCTGCGGCCCGCTGATGACGCCGAGCTCGGCCAGAGCGAGCTTCGCCCGGCGGCTGGCGTCGAACTCGACGGGCAGCGTGATGAGCTGGAAGAGGACGATTGCCGAGAAGGCGAGGATGCCGATCAGAAGAAGGTTCGGGCTGGTCAGGATGAAGCCCAGCAGGATCAGCGGCATGGCCAGCCACGAGCCGAACGACGCCACCGGCACCAGAGCTGTCCTCATACCCAGCCAAGCGTAGTCATGCGCGTCCTGCATGGCATGGCCCGCCTCGTGGCAGGCGACACCCACCGCCGACAGCGAGCGCCCGCCGTAGACCTGGGGCGAGAGGCGGAGCACCTTCGCGCCCGGGTCATAGTGGTCCGACAGGACACCGCCGATCTGGACGATCGCCGCGACATTCTTGCGGCCCTTGGCCTCCTCGGGGCGGGCGACGATGTCGATGCCCTGGCTGCGGAGCATCCTCGCGGCCGCTTCGGCGCCGGTCATCCCCGCGCTGTTGCCGACGCGGCTGTAGTGGCTGAAGGCACGCTGCGTCTTCGCCTGGGCCCAGAGGGCCAGGATCATCGCTGGCGCCATGAACACCAGATACATCGGATCGAAGAACATCGTCTGTGCGCTCCTTCTGGTTCAGTGTGACGCACCCGGCTCATAGCCAGGCTTCACGGGAGGGGGAAAATGCACTCCGCGTGCCACCGTGGGGCAAAATGCGACAACCCACGTGGCACCAGTGTCCTCTCGGTCATCGGACCTCGAAGCCGCTCAGTTCCACGGGCACGGTGACGCCGAAGAAGGTCAAGACGTCGGTCATGACCTGATTCCGCGCGGAGGCGGTGGTGATGGTTTCGAACGGGAAGCCGAGATAGACGAGCCGCCCCGAATTGGCGCCGGTGCCGTTGTACTGGATGGCGGCCGTGCCCCCCGAGCCGCCGACGTAGGTCATCGCCGCCGTGGCGCCCGCCCCGACGGGCGTCAGCCGGTCCGCGAAGTCGGTGTTGTACTGGCTGACGAGGTTGTCGCTGAAATCGAGGCCGTCATCGAAGGTGAGGTTCGAGTTCCCGGTGAAAATGCTCCCGCCGACGGGCGCGACGGTGTACGTCCCCGCGCTGTCGTTGGCGTTTCCGCCGAGGTCGGCATGGAGCTGCTGGTTGTAGAATGTCCGGTCCGCGGCGGTCGGGCCCGAGTCGCGGTCGAGGTCCCAGCCGATTTCCGAGCCACTGACGAAGAGGTGCCCCCCCGCAGCGAGATATGACGTCACGGCCGTCTGCTCGGCGGCGCTGAATGTCTCATCGCCGGTCGACTCCTCGCCGAGGATCCACAGCACAATGTCGTAGTCCCCGAGGGCCACCTGGCCGCCCGTGATCGCCTCGTTGGGGCAAGAGTCGAAGGCGTAGGCGGGCGTGTGCGCCTCGATCGCCTCGGCGATCTGCACGACATAGTCGAACGAGTTGTTGTAGCGCGGCGCCACGCGGTCGTAGGTCTGCGTTCCTCCGTTCGGCCCCCCGATGCCGGGCCCGCCCGTCTGGCGCGGATTCGTCGTCCGGTCGAAGCGGTCGAAGCCATTGACGATCAGCAGCTGCGAGGGCCCCGTCGCCCGTGGACGGCAGACGACCGTCTCCGAGGGCATCGACTCGCCACCGGCATTCGTCGCGGCGACGCGGAAGTAGGTCACCTGGTGCGACGGGATCCCGGGGATGAGCAGCGACGTCGTTCCCCCGCCCGAGACCACCGTCCCTGTGTCGAACCCGTAGCCATTCGCCGAGCGGTAGACCACGTAGCCCGTCGCGGCGTGGCCGCCGATGGCATCGACCACCGGCGCCGTCCACGACACGAGCACGCTGCCGCTCGCCTGGCGCACGGCGCGCACGGACGCCGGGGGCTCGGGCAGGAATGCCAGCGCGCCGCCCCCGAACTCATTGAAGTAGCGGACGGTCGCCTGGTGGCAGGCGCGCGCGATCCAGTTGCGCACGTTCGGGTTGCGCAGATTCAGCGCGTCGTTCGAGTTGCCGTGGCCGCCCGACTCGATGATCGTCGCGTCGAACTCGTTGTTGATGGTCAGGTTGTTGATCTCTCCGAACTCGATGTCGGTCCGGTCGAGTGTGACGTCGCCGGGATTCGGCCCCATCTCGAGCCACGGGACCTCCAGGAGGGGACTGAGCGCCACGAGGTCGTCGTTGACCTCGCGGCCGACCAGCTCCGCCCACCGGAACTGATTGGGCGTCCTCGTCGCCGGGTTGTTGTTGCCATTGTACAGCCCGAGCGACCCCGGCGAGGCGTTCGTGTGGAAGCTCAGATAGATGCGGTCGGTCATCACCCCCTCGGTCTCGATGTTCATGTCGACGGCCTGACGGATGGGGGCGCCGACGTTGTCGCTCTCGTCGTTTGAGCCCACGAGGTCGTAGTTCGTCGTGTCACCGCCGAACCCGATGCTCCCCTGGACCCAGTAGCGGGCCGCCTCCTCCTCGCGCAGATGGCCGGAGATGCCGAAGCCGCGGTCGATGTCGCCGACGCCATTGCCGAAGCGGATCGCATCGGCAATCACGACGGTCCCCGCCGGGTCGCTCGACTGGTTGCTGATCACCACCGAGCCCCCGGTCCCCGCCTCGAAGAAGTACGAGCCGAGATAGATCCAGCCCTGGCCCACGCGGCGGTGATTGATGCGCACCTCCGTCGCTCCCCCGCTGTGGTTCACGCGGTAGAGCTGGTCGGCCACGCGGTCGCTCCCCTGGCGCGTCCAGGCGTAGACGGGATAGAAGCCCGCCTGCGGGATATCCGGCGTGTATGTCGCCGTCGCCGACTCGACCGCACTCTTCGACGCCACGCGGTACCGCACGTCACCGCTCGATCCGTAGTACGGCGTCAGGCCGCCATTGCCCCAGGAGGCCGGCGGATTGAACACGACGCCCGGGTCATCATTGTCCAGCACGACCTCGTTCGGCTGATGACCCACGGGCCGCATCGGGACCACCGTCGCCCCGGCATTCCACGCGTAGGCCACGAACATCGTCAGCTGGTCTTGGTTCCCCAGGTCCTCGACCACCTCGAAGTTGTCGCCCCGCTGCGTGTACCACGGCTGGCCCGTCCCCGTCGTGTTCGCCGTCCAGCCGTGCCCCGCCCCGCAGAAGACGATGCGCCCGGTCAGCGCGCCCACGGGCTGCCGCGTCGAAGGGCCGATCGCACCTCGCACCTGAGGCGACGGCGGCGGTGCGGGCGGCACCGAACCCTCCGCCTCGGTGACGGGATGAGCCATGCCGGGATTCGGGTCGATGCCCGCTGTCCCTTCAGACTCCGCTGTCGCGAGCGCCTCCGGCGGGAGGAGAGTCAGGGCCGTCGCGGTCGTGGCGGCGCCCAGAATCAGACGGAGAGACATGGGGAGAAGGAATCCTTCGGGTGGAGCGATCTGGCGCCTAGCGCATGGGGACGCCAAGCCGGATGGAGCTCATCAGACCCCAGCCGGTGGCCCCGCCGCCACTGTAAACGCTCTCAATGGGCAATTCCTTCTCGGTCAACGGTCCGTGGGGAGGGCCTCAGAGCGCGTCCCAGACGGCTTCGCCGCCCTCCGGCGACACAGCCAGCGCGGCGAGCACGTCCCGCACATAGGCCTCGCGCCTCATCCCGACGAGGACGGACGAGACAGCGGGCAGCACTCTCAGAGCCCAGACAGCGAGCTGCGAGAGCGGCAGCGACTGCGCCTGCGGGGGGAGATGTGCGTGGACCTCTTTCCGGAAGGTCTCGGCGCGCCCGTTGTCGCCCGCGGAGAGGAAATCGCGCAGCGCGCTGATCGCCGCGTTCACCGCGCCGGCGTAGCGCTCCCGCCAAGCCTGGGCGGCCGGATCCCCGGGCAGCAGCGAGAGCCCATGCTGGGTCTGCGGGATCAGCCGGTGACCCACGAAGTCCTGCCAGTGATCGCGCGAGGAGAAGGCCGTCCAATTCGCCCGGAGAAACACCCCGGCGATGAGCAGCTGCACGGGCCCCGGCTCGCGTTCGCTGCCCCGGAGCGGCCCGGGCAGCTGCGCGGGCAACTCACTCTCGATGCGCACGAGGTCCGCGATGCGCTCGCGCACCGCGTCCGCTGTCCCCTCCGTCTCCGTCGGGTACTCCGCCAGCCGGATCATCTCCTGGCCGGTGAAGGCATTCAGCGGGCGGTTGACCAGAACGCCGAGCCCCTTCTCCTGCGCGAAGTCGAGGACGGTCTGCGTGCCCTCGCGCTGATTCTTCACGCGCGCCAGCCCGGCCTCCACGAGGTTGCCCGGCAGCTGGATGACCGAGAAGTGGGGCTCCGCCCCAGCCCGCCCGGCGCTCTCCCAGCACCGTTCGAGGCTTGTGAACTTCGGCCCGTGCGGGGCCTCGGGGAACGTGTTCGAAGAGATGCCGAAGCGCGCGATGCGTCCGCGCGAGACCTCCGTCTCGAGATGGCGAAACGCCTCCTCGATCCGCCGGTGGTACTCGTCGCGCACCGCGGCGATCCGCCGTCCGCTCATCCGCGCCGCTTCGAGGTAGTACTCGGGATTGTGCAGGAGAAAGACGTCGATCGTCTCCACTCCCATCCGGCCCAGCGAGCGCCCGATCTGATCCGCCAAGAACTCCGGGTGAATGCAGTGCCACAGATCAGGCCCGAGCTTGACCACCTCGGGAAACGGGCGCCCCTCCTCCTCGCGCCGCACCGCGACCGCGTGGTTTTCGCCCTGGAGGTAGCCCGTCTTCGTGACGAGGACAACCTCCTCGCGCTGGACATCCCCCGCCGCGATCGCCTCTGCCAGCACGCGGCCGACCAGACGTTCGCTCGCACCGCCGGTGTAATTCGTGCTCGTGTCGATGAGGTTCACGCCCGATCTCAGCGCCAGCCGAAGGGCCGCGGCGTGCTGCGCGTTCGCGTCGTGGATGCGGTAGCATCCGAATCCCGCCCCGCTCACCGTCAACTCCGTCGAACCCAGCGCCCCGTGAGCGTGCGGCCCCAGTGCGGCGTGGCGAGCGGCGAAGGCGGCGGTGCCCTCGGGCGTGGCGCGTCCCGGTATCATGGCGGCAATCAAGCCCAGTTCGGCCCTCTTTCACAACCCGAAGAATCGAATGGCCCCAAGTTTGCGGTTGCCTGTGCCGATGTACTGAGTTGCAGTCGTCGACCCGAGGCCGGCCGTGAATCCAGCGTCACCGCAGACCGCCAGCTCTCCCCCGCCCCGGGCGGAAGTCTTTCGACCCCAGGGCACGTTCAACGCCAAGGCCGTCCCCGCGCTGGCGCGTGCCATCGAGGCCGCCGAGGCCCAGGGGGCGCAGGCCATCCATCTCGACTTTGCCGCGGTGACCGACATCGACTCCCGCGGCCTCGGGGCGCTGGTCGGCTGGCACCGGCACTTCACTCTCCTCGGCACCGAGTTTCGCCTTCTCCGCGTCGGCCACCGCGTCCGCCGGGCCATCGAGACCTGCAATCTCCACCGCGTTCTGCAGGTCGAGTCCGGCGCGCCCTGGGCTGCCGACAGCGGGGAACCGGGCGAAGACCTCGCCCTTCAGATCGTGGCGAGACTCGACGAGGCCCTTCTGCGCCTCGACGCCGAGGGCAGCATCCTGCTCGCCAACCCCGCCTCCGAGCGCCTGCTCGGCCGGAGCGAAACGGAGCTGCTCGGCCAGCCGCTCGACACCATCCTGGCGGGAGACACGGCGGACGCGGACGAGCGTCAGGCCATCCGCCTGCTCCTCCACGCCGAGGACGGGCCGACGCGACGTCATCTGACCGTTCCGCGGCCCGGCGGCGATCCCGTGCACCTCCAGGCACTGGCCGCACCCGTCTGCGCGGATGGCCACCGCGTCGGCAGTGTCGTCGGCCTGCTCGACGTCACCGAGCTCTGGCGCACGGAGAGCGAGCGCGCCCGCCTCGCGACCGCCATCGAGCAAGCGGCGGAGGCGGTCGTCATCACCGGCCTGGATGGCATCATCCAGTACGTCAACCCCGCCTTCGAGCGGGTGACCGGCTACTCGCGCCACGAGGCGATCGGACTTCACACGCGCGTGCTCAAGAGCGGCCAGCACGACGAGGCGTTCTACCGCGAGATGTGGCAGACCCTGACGCGGGGAGAAGTCTGGACGGGCCAGCTCGTCAACCGGCGCAAGGACGGCACCTTGTACACCGAGGAGGCCACCATCTCCCCCGTCCGGGACTCGCACGGGCGAGTGGTGAACTTCGTCGCGGTCAAGCGCGATGTGACCCGCGAAATCGAGATCGAGACGGCCCTTCGCCAGTCGCAGAAGATGGAGGCGACCGGGCGCCTCGCCGGCGGTGTCGCCCACGACTTCAACAACCTGCTGCTCGCGATGCACGGGCACGCGGAATTCGCGCTGGAGTCGCTCGAGCCCGGCCACCCGGCCCGCGACGACGTCCAGCAGGTCATCGAGGTCGCCGGCCGCGCGGCGGCACTGACCAAGCAGCTCCTGGCCTTCAGCCGCCGTCAGACGCTCAACTCCGTCGAGCTCGACGTCGGCGCCGTGATCTCCAATCTCGTCAAGATGCTCCAGCGCCTCATCGGCGAGAACATCCGGCTCGACATCGCCTGCGATCCGGCGGCCGGACCCGTCCGCGCGGATCAGTCCCAGATCGAGCAGGTCATCCTCAACCTTGTTGTCAACGCACGCGACGCCATGCCGCACGGCGGGCGAATCCGCATCCGGACCAAGGCCGTTCATCTGGGCGAGAAGTTCTGCCAGCAGGTGGGCGACATGGCGCATGGCCCCCACGTGCTCATCACCGTCAGCGACACGGGCCAGGGCATGGAGGCCGAGACGCTCCGTCACATTTTCGAGCCGTTCTTCACGACGAAGGCGCCCGGCAAGGGCACCGGTCTCGGGCTCGCGACGGTCTACGGCATCGTCCGCCAGCACCGGGGGACGATCGTCGTCCAGAGCCGCCCCGGCGAGGGTGCCACCTTCAGCCTGTACCTGCCCATGGCGGCACGGACCCTGCCCAGCGGAGTGCCCCCCGCGCCGGCGCCGCCCCGCGGCGGGGGAGAGACCATCCTGCTCGCCGAGGACGATGAGTCCGTCCGGCTGCTCGCCGTCCGGAGTCTCGAGGCCGCCGGATACCGCGTGCTGGCAGCGAAGACCGGTGCCGAGGCCGTGGCGCTGTTCGAGTCCCGCAGAGGCGAAGTGGATCTCGCGCTGCTCGACCGGGTGATGCCCGAGCTGAGCGGGGCACAGGTGTGCGCGCACCTGCGCGAGCGGCGGCCCGGACTCCCCGTGATCTTCTCGACCGGCTACAACCCCGACGACACACAGCCTGGCAACGGTGCCCCGTCGCTTCAGAAGCCCTACACACGCGACGAGCTCCTGCGCCAGGTGCGCGCCGCCCTCGATGGAAATGAGGGAGGAGCGGGAGACGGCGCCTGACGCCGTCCCCCGCCCTGCTCACTCGCTCAGCGGGCGACTTCGACCATCACTGGCACCGGGTTGCTCACCATGTCGAAGACCGGCGAGCGCCGCTGGGCCAGCATCACGAGCTCCTCGATCTGCTCGGGCGTCGCGTCCGCGTCGACCTTGAACGTGACGCGGATCTGCTTGAAGCCGTTGCGGACCATCGGATCGAGCCCGAGGAAGCCCCGGAGGTCGAGCTCGCCCTCGTAGGTCGACTCGACCCGGTGAAGCCGGATGCCCCGTGCGGCCGCATGGTAGACGAGCGACGTCGTCAGGCAGCCCGACAGCGCCGACAGCAGGACCTCGACGGGGTTCGGCCCCTCGTCCTGCCCGAGCAGCGCGGGCGCCTCGGACATGTCGACGGCAAACGGCTCGGTGCGGCTCATGTCCTCCTGCCCGCCGAGCATGAAACCCTGGATCGCTGCGCGGCTGTGCGCGCCGCGGATCCACTGGCTCGTCGCGCGGAATTGGCCCAACGCGAGCGCCGGCTCCTGTTTGATGGCGCCGATCGTCTCCATCAGCTGCGTGATGTCGACGCCGTTGACCGTGGTGGGGGTCTGGGTGGTCATGGGATGTCTCCTTGTCTCTCGGGGTGTGTGCTCTGTGGTCAGAACGGCGCCACCCTCGCAGACCCCGGCCTCGCCGCGCAGCTCACTCCGGGTCACCCTTGGGTTGACTTGAGGTCAACCTCTGCGCGAGACCTCTGGCCATGGCCGCCGCGAAGACGCCGCTCACCGCCGCCGAGCTCCTCGGCGCGCCCGAGATCCCCAGGCGCGGGCGCGAGCGCCTCGTCGCCATCGCCATGGAGCTCTTCTATCGCCACGGCTTCAACGCCGTCGGCCTCGATGCGGTCATCGCCGAGGCCGGCGTCTCGAAGACCACTTTCTACAAGCACTTCGAGAGCAAGACCCAGCTCATGGTCGCCGCCGTCGAGTGGCGCGACCGCCACGAGACGCGCGCTTGGCGCCGCGCTGTCCGCCTGCTCGCCGGGAACGATCCGCGCCGCCAGATCCGCGCCCACTTCGAGGTCATGGACCGCTGGTTCAACGAGCCCGACTTCCACGGCTGCCTCTTCCTCAACGCGGCCGTCGAGTTTCCCAACTCGAGGGACCCCGTCCACCGCGCGGCCGCGGCGCACAAGCGGGCGCAGCGCGACGAGATCCG
>JABWBI010000060.1 GCA_013360565.1 Candidatus Sumerlaeia bacterium
GTTCGTCGCCCGCCTCGTCACCGCCATGCCCCCGCCCGTCGGCCTCTCCGTCGACGGCGGCTCCACCACCAACGAGGTCATCCGCGCCCTCCTGCGCATGCCCGCCGAGCAGCGCGAACGCGTCAGCGCCCTGCGCACCAACAACACCTGCTGGGTCTGGGACGCGATGGGCAAGACCCTCCCCCCCGGCTGGCGCCTCGTCGGCGGCTGGATCCGCCCCGAGTCCCTCGCCACCCTCGGCCCCGGCGTCGCCGACCAGTTCCGCGCCTTCTCCCCCGCCGCCGCCGTCGTCGGCGTCATGGGCCTCGTCGCCGAGGCCAATGACGAAGGCCTCCTCGTCTTCAGCGTCGACACCGACGAAGAGGCCGCTCTCAAGAAGATGATCCTCAAGAACGCCCACCTCCTCTCCGTCCTCGTCTTCGACTCCAGCAAGTTCGGCGTCGGCGCCGGCGAGACCATCATCAAACTCCGCGAGCTCGTCCACATGGCCCAGGACAACCGCCAGCGCCGCATCGTCCTCGTCACCTCCCACCCCTCCGTCCACTCCCACACCGGCCCCGGCGCCCCCGAGCGCGTCGAGGCCGACCGCCGCCGCTTCGTCGAGCACCTGCGCGACCTCCTGCGCCGTCTCATCGAGCGCAAAGGCGACCGCCACGTCACTCTCACCCTCGCCCCTGTCTCCCTCACCTGCGCCGTCAGTAAAGCCCCCCTCACTCTCCCCGTCCCCGGCGAGAGCGTCGACAACCTCCCCTACGCCTTCACCCGCCCCCTCGCCGAGATGACCGCCCTCCCCGAGGAGCACGAGGTCGTCGTCAGCATCGAACTCTGACGCCCGGGGTCACTCCGACAGCAGTCGCTCCACCAGCATCACCACATCCACTTTGTTCCTCACCCCGTCGCGTTTGACGTCGGCGCTGTCGAGATCGACCGGGTTGCCGATCTCCGCGCCGCGCTCGACGCTCGCTGTCGCTTCCGCGCCGCCGACGTCAAGGCCATGCTCGCCGAGTCCTGCGCTGGCGCGGGGCGCCCGGGCACATCCGCAGTGACAATGGCCCGGAGTTCCTCGCCCAGGCCATCCGCGAGACGCTGGCCGTGGCGGGCGTCGAGACGCTGTCCATCGCGCCCGGCGCGCCCTGGGAGAACGGCTACGCCGAGTCGTTCAACGGCAAGGTGCGCGACGAGCTGCTCAACGCCGAGGAGTTCACGTCGCTTCTGGAAGCCCAGGTGCTCGGGGCCGACTGGAAGCGCGGGTACAACACCCGGCGGCCGCACAGCGACGGGGCTACTTGCCGCCCAGCGAGTTCTCGGCGCAGCTTGAGGCCGCCCAAATCAAGACGGCTCGGGGGGTGCCTCAGACCGGGGTGCTCTCTGAGTCAAAGCAGCCGGAGACTCTCACAGCGGGTGGTACATAGATCGGGGGCAAGTCAAGACCATGGGCGAAGCTTCCAGCGAAAGCCATAAGGTCTCGCGTGACTTTTCCTGATCACCTTCGCCCGATGGAGAGCGAAACCTCGACCTTCACAGCACCCTAGAAAGAGAGAGAACCCTTGATTTCCAGGGGTTTTCTTCATTTGAGACTGGCGCCCCCGGCCCGATTCGAACGGGCGACCTACGGATTAGGAATCCGCCGCTCTGTCCTACTGAGCTACGGGGGCGCGCCGGGACGGAGAGTCTCCCCCGCGCCGCGGGAGGGTGTCAATTGTTGACACGCGGGCGGGTCGCCCGTTGCATTGAGGCATCCCCGCGAAGGGAGCACCGCACTCCATGCCCGATCAGACCCTCTACGAGCAGCTCGGCGGCAAGAAGGCCATCGATGCCGCCGTCGATCTGTTCTACGAGCGCATCCTCGCCGACGACCGCATCCGCCACTTCTTCACCGGCGTCGACATGCCGCGCCAGAAGGGCAAGCAGCGCGCCTTCCTCGCCATGGTCTTCGGGGGCCCCGTCGACTACTCCGGCAAAGACCTCCGCGACGGCCACGCCCACCTCGCGGGACTCAACGACACGCACTTCGACGCCGTCCTCGAGCACCTCGGCGGCACCCTCCGCGCCCTCGGTGTGAAGGGAGAGCTCGTCGATCAGGTTCTCTCCATCGCCGAGAGCACGCGCAGCGACGTCCTGCAGCGGTGATCTGACCGGGCCCTGTCCGCCCGCCCCCAGACTTGGGGCCGGGAGAGGGGCCCGGCGTGCTCACTCCACCCCGCGCACACTCTCGGTGAAGGCCATCAGGGATGCCTGGTGCGCTTCCATCGTCGCCCGCGGGCCGACGATTTTGACGAAGACGGTCCCCTGCGGTCCACCTTCGACGATGAGCCCGTAGAGCATCGAGTCCGGCTGTGGCGGACCGCCGCCCATCATCGGGGACTGCTGATAAGTCCCGCGCACCGCCACGGTTGTCACATGGCGATCACCCGCCTCGCGCGTCTCGATCTCGGCTTCCGGCGCCGCGCCGCCCTCCCCCGCGAACTGGCCGGTCCAGCGGTCGATGTTGCTCTGCAGGTCGCCCCCCTGGCCGACGCCGAACGCGGTGACCGTGAGCTCGGCGGGGCCCGCCTCGCCGGGCAGGCTGTACTGCGCGAGGCGGATCGAATTCGCCGGCGTCTCCCGCACCCAGCCGGACGGCACGTCGAACGCCACCCCCGCGACGGTCAGCACTTGGCCGTCCAGTGACGCCGCGCTCTGTGGAAGGCTCGGGATCGAACCCGCCGCTCCGGCGCTCATATCCCCGATCGGAGGATGATCGGCGGGAAGCTCCATCGCCCCCTCGGCCGGGGCTGTCGCGGGGGCGTCGGCTTCCTCCGCCGGCGCGGACACGGGCGCTTCGGGCTCGATGGGCTCCTGCGCACATGCGAAGACGGCGGCAGACACGATCAGGGCAGAGACGAGGGCGGACTTGGTCGACACGGAGAGCCTCCTGGCCTGGATTTGCGGTTGATGGCCGACGACCCTACGCGTGCCGGGCTGCGCTTGTCACGCGAATTGGGATCACCGCCGCCGCGAGGGCTTGCCCTGCGGCTGAGCCAGATCCTCGAGCGTGACGCCGTGCAGGAACTCCAAGTACGAATCCCGAACGGGCCCCCACCGGCTGTGCGCGGCGCACGGTGAGTCCAGCGAGCACGCCTTGCGGCTCAGCAGGCAGCCGCTCCAGTGGCTCACATGATCGAACGGCTCGACGATGTCGAAGAGCGTGATCTTCTTGGCCGGGCGCGCCAGCCGAAAGCCCCCGTTGAGCCCTTTCTGCGAGACGAGGAGCCCCGACCGCGCCAGCGTCTGAAGCATCTTTCCCAGGTAGTTGCGTGGCGCGCTGATCTCCTCGGCGAGGGCCGCAGCGCCGGCATAGGCGCCCTCGGGCAGGCGCGCCAGGAGGATCAGCGCTTTCGCTGCGTGGGTGCTCGTCTTCGACAGCATAATTTGGACATGAGTGTACGATTTGCCATGTCCGGGTCAACTTCGATCTCTCTGCACTTCCTGAGGAAGCCCTTCCCGCCGCATCTGGCGCAGGCGCCCGATCACCCGGAGCTGCGAGCGGATCGTCAGCCACAGCTGCAGTTTGCTCTCCCCGGGCTTCTGGTCATAGCGGAGGGTGAACGGCACTTCCGTGATCTTGCCGGTGATCATGGCGATCTTGAGCAGCAGCTCGTCGGTGCACGCGAAGCCCTGGCTCGTGATCACCTTCCCCCCTGTCCGCCGCCAGATCTCTCGCAGCGCGCTCACGCGGTAGGCGCGGAAGCCACACGTGAAGTCACGCACCCCCGGGATCGGCAGCAGAAGGCGGAAGAGCACACGCGCACCCCGGCTCAGGAAGCGCCGGAAGGCGGGAACGCCGCGCTGCACCGAGCCCGGCCGGTAGCGCGACGCGATCACCACGTCGTGGCCGTCCCAGGCCCTCGCCACCATGCGGGGAATGGTCTCGGGCGGGTGCGTGTTGTCCGCGTCCAGGCAGACCATCAGATCATCCGGCCCCTGACTGAGCGTGAGCACGCGCTCGATGCCCGTCGTCAGCGCGGCCGCCAGCCCCCTGTTCTGCTCGTGCGAGATCACCTCCACCCGCTGATGAGGCGGCGCCCAGTCGTCCGCATTCGCCGTCCCATCACTCGATCCGTCATTGACCACGATCACGTGCACCCGCGCTCCGATCATGTCGGTCGCATGGTAGAGGTCGGGAAGCAGCGCCTTGAGTGCCACTTCCTCGTTGTACGCTGGGAGAAGCACGTAGACCGTGCGGCGGCGCTCGGGTTCGGAGTTCACGCCGCTCGTCTCGCGGCGAGGGCGGGGAAAGTCAAGGCGAACCGCCCGGTCCGTCAGATTCGCCGGAGCACAGCCCCTTTCAGGTAGGCCGTTTCCGGGTGGCCCAGCAGCACGGGATGATCCGCCGCCTGACGCATCGCGGCTTCGACCACGAACTCCCGCCCTGCCCCGCGGGCGGCCTGCACCAGCATCTCGCGGAACTCCTCCTCGCCGATGTGATGGGAACACGACGCCGTGAAGAGGCGTCCCGCCGGCGCGAGCAGTCTCATTGCCCGCGTGTTGATCTCGGTGTATCCCTTCAGCGCCTCCCGCACGTGCTTTCGGGACTTCGCGAACGCGGGCGGGTCGAGGATCACCGCATCGAACGGCGTCTTCGCCCGGTCCAGCGCCCGGAGCTCGCCGAAAGCGTCCCCCTGAAGGAACTGGCAGCGCTCCCCCACCCCCGCCAGTCTCGCGTTGGTCTTCGCCTGTGTGACCGCGTCACCACTCGAATCGACGCCGAGCACGGACGCCGCCCCCCATGTCGCCGCACACACGCTCCAGTGGCCGATGTAGCAGAACACATCGAGCACCCGGGCCCCCCCGACGCGGCCACGCAGCAGGAGCCGGTTCTCATGGTGATCCAGAAAGAGCCCCGTTTTCTGACCGCTTCGCAGCGGGATCTCGAGAGGGATGCCCGGCGGATCCTCCACGCGCACCAGGGGCGGGACGTCCCCGCGCGCCACCCCGACGCGCGGCTCCAGCCCCTCGAGCGCGCGCAGCGGCGAGTCCGAACGCTCCAGGATGCCCTCCGGCTCAAGCGCCCGCTCAACCGCACCCACGATCCACTCGCGCCGCTGCTCCATCGCCAGCGTCAGAATCTGAATCACCGCCACGGGACCGACCCGGTCGACAACAAGTCCCGGCAGTCCGTCGCTCTCCCCGAACACCGCCCGCCAGCACTCGCGCTCCGGGCAGAGTGCCCGCCGCCGTTCGATTGCCGCCACAGTCCGCGACGCGATCAGCGCCTCATCCAGGAGCTCCAGTCGCCTGCTGTGAAGCCGCGCCGCGATGAGTGTGTGGGGATTGTGAGTCGCCGTCCCCCGCAGTCGCCCCGCGCCGTCGAGCACTCTCACCTCGCCGCCCGGCTTCACCTCGCCCTCGATGCGCTCGATCTCATTCGAGAACACCCACAGGTGGCCACGCCGCAGGCGATGATGTGCCCTGGGCTTCAGATGCAGCGCCGGCAGTTGGAGAGACACAGTCTCCACTCCCAACACACCTCACGCCAGAATGCAACTCTCCCAGATGAATTCCTGAACACCGGCGAAAACCCGGAGGGGTGACGTCCAGGTGCGTCGCCCTTGACTCCCCGAGAGCGCGCTTGGACAATCCCGCGCCTTTGCACCGAGGATGCTCGCCCCATGGCTCGCGAAGACTTCTTTCCCCACGCTGAGATTGAGCCCCGATGGCAACGCCGCTGGCAGGAGGAGGGACTGGCGAGAACGGGACGGCGAACGGGCCGGCCGAAGTTCTATCTCCTGGAGATGTTTCCCTACCCCTCGGGTCACATGCACATGGGGCACGTACGCAACTACTCGATCGGCGACGCCCTGGCCCGCTTCAAGCGCATGCGCGGCTTCGACGTGCTCTATCCGATGGGCTTCGACGCATTCGGCCTGCCGGCGGAGAACGCGGCGATCAAGGCGGCGCGGGAGCGGGGCGAGACGCTCAATCCGCGCGACTTCACCGAGCAGTCGATCGCGTCCATCACGGCCGACCTGCGGCGAATGGGCTTCTCGCACGACTGGGAGCGAGAGGTGGCGACCTGCCGCCCCTTTTACTACCGCTGGAACCAGCTCTTCTTCCTGCAGATGCTCGAATGCGGGCTGGCCGAGCGCCGGTCGGCGGCGGTCAACTGGTGCCCCGAGTGCAAGACGGTGCTGGCCAACGAGCAGGTGGAGAGCGGCAAGTGCTGGCGGCACACGGAGACGGATGTCGAGGTGCGACAGCTCGATCAGTGGTTCCTGAAGATCACGGCATATGCCGAGGAGCTGCTGTCAAGCCTCGACACCCTCGGGGGCTGGCCCGAGCACGTGAAGACGATGCAGCGCAACTGGATCGGCAAGAGCCAGGGGACCGTGGTGTATTTCCCCCTGGCGGACCGGCGGCCAGGGGAACCGGAATCAGTGGAGATCTTCACCACGCGCGCGGACACGCTCTACGGGGTGACCTTCATGAGCCTCGCACCGGAGCACCCGCTCGTCGAGATACTGACTCGCGGGACGGATCGCGAGGCGGAGGTGCGCGCGTTCGTGAGCCGGACGGTGACCCAGGACCGGTTCGCACGGACGGCAGAGAACCGGGAGAAGGAGGGGGTGTCGCTGGGCCGCGAGGCGATCAACCCGCTGACGGGAGAGCGTGTGCCCATCTTCGCGGCGAACTTCGTCCTGATGGAGTACGGCACGGGGGCCATCATGGCGGTACCGGCGCACGACCAGCGGGATTTCGAATTCGCGGAGAAGTACGGCGTGGCGCTGAAGGTGGTCATCCAACCCGAAGGCGGAACTCTCGACCCGCGGCGAATGACGGGCGCGTTCGTCGAGCCCGGCGTGCAGGTGAACTCGGGCCCGTTCGACGGGCTCCCTTCGACGGAAGGCCTCACGAGAATCTCCGAGTTCGTCGAGGCCCAGGGCTTCGGGCGGCGCACGGTGCAGTACAAGCTGCGCGACTGGCTGATCTCGCGGCAGCGGTACTGGGGCACGCCGATCCCTGTCATTCACTGCCCGTCCTGCGGTCCGGTGGGGGTGCCCACGGAGCAGCTGCCGGTGCGGCTGCCAGACGACGTGGACTTCGGCCACGACGGCAACCCGCTCGCCTCGTCACCGTCGTTCACCGCCCCTGTCCCTTGCCCGAAGTGCGGCGCCCCGGGACGGCGCGAGACAGACACGATGGACACGTTCATCGACTCGTCGTGGTACTTCCTGCGCTACCTGGACGCGGCGAACGGCGATGTGCCGTTTCGCCGCGACGCCGAGGCGAAGTGGATGCCCGTCGATCAGTACATCGGCGGCGTCGAGCACGCGATTCTCCACCTGCTCTACGCCCGCTTCTTCACGAAAGCGCTGTGCGACCTGGGACACGCGACGCACCGGGAGCCCTTTGCACGGCTCTTCACGCAGGGCATGGTGTGCAAGGAGCACACCTTTGCCGATGGCACCACGCGGTCAGTGAAGATGAGCAAGTCGCTGGGTAACACGGTGGACCCGCGCCTCTTCGTCGGCGACCGTCACATCGGGGGCACCGACGAGGGCCGGACAGGTGCCGACGCGCTGCGGCTGTTCATGCTGTCCGACTCGCCGCCGGAGAACCAGCTCGACTGGTCGGACGAGAGCATGGAGGGAGCGTCACGGTTTCTCAACCGCGTGTGGCGATTCTTCCTGACGCAGACCGGCGAGGGGCGCTTGGGGAGCGAAACCGGCGCTCCGAAGGGGGAGGGGGGTGACTTCCGGCGGGAGATCCATGCGGCGATCCGGGGGATCACCGAGGACTACGAGCGATTTGCCTTTAACACGGCGATCGCGAAGGCGCGACAGCTCTTCCGCGCACTGGAGACCTTCGCGGCGGCGCCGGACGCAGACGCGGCGCTGCTGCGCCAGGGGGCGGAGACGTTCCTCCTGCTGCTGAGTCCAATCATGCCGCACGTCTGCGATGAGCTGTGGTCCCGGCTGGGACATGCTGAGTCGATCTTCACCCGCGACTGGCCAGCGCACGACGACGGCGCGCTGGCGGTGTCCGAGGTGGAGATCGCCGTGCAGATCCTCGGCAAAGTCCGGGGCCGCGTGACGGTGCCTGCCGGGTCGGATCAGGCAACGGTCGAGACCGCGGCGATGGCGGAACCGAACGTGGCCCGGCACCTCGAAGGCAAGACGGTGCGCAAGGCCGTCTTCGTGAAGGACAAGATGATCAACTTCGTGGCGAGCTGAAGGCACGTGTCTCGGATGGACGGGTCAGCCGAGGAGACTCGGCCCACACCGCTTCAGATCATGCCTCGCCGAACTTCTCTTTGATGCTCAGGTAGCGCTCGCCGGTGTCGCAGATGATGTAGATGACGAGCTTGCCGGGGCCGACCTCACGTGCGACCTCGAGGGCGCCGAGACAGTTGGCGCCGGTGGAGATGCCACAGAGGATGCCCTCCTCGGTCGCGAGGCGCTTCATCATCGCGTAGGCATCCTCGTCCCGGATGCGGATGACGCGCTCGTAGACGGAGGTGTTGAGCACCTGGGGGACGAACCCCGCGCCCATGCCCTGGATGCGGTGAGGACCCGGCGCCCCGCCGGAGAGGACAGGGGAGGCATCCGGCTCGACGGTGTAGATCTTGACCGAGGGCTTCCGCTGCCGGAGCACCTCACCGACGCCGGTGACGGTGCCGCCGGTGCCAACACCGGCGACGAAGGCGTCGACCTTGCCGTCGGTGTCATTCCAGATCTCGAGGGCGGTGGTGGTGCGGTGCATCTCGGGGTTGGCGGGATTGTTGAACTGCTGGGGCATGAAGGAGCCGGGCGTCTCGGCGAGGATCTCCTCGGCGCGCGCGATGGCGCCTTTCATCCCCTTGTCGGCGGGCGTGAGAATGACCTCGGCGCCGTAGGAGCGGAGGATCTCGCGGCGTTCGACGCTCATCGACTCGGGCATGGTGATCTTGAGGCGGTAGCCCTTGACCGCACAGACGAGAGCGAGACCGATGCCCGTGTTGCCGGAGGTGGGCTCGACGACGACGCCGCCGGGCCGGAGCACGCCGCGGCGCTCGGCGTCCTCGATCATCGCCAGGCAGATGCGGTCCTTGACGCTTCCCCCGGGGTTCCACCCCTCGTGCTTCCCATAGACCTCGGCCATCCCGGGCTCGGTCACGCGGTTCATGCGAACGAGCGGCGTGCGCCCCACGAGCTGGCACATGTTCTGATACAGCTGGGCCATAGGCGTGGCGGTCCTTTCCCGCTGGGTCCTGAGGGCGGCACTTTACTCAGAGACGCCCAAAGATCAACCCGTTTCCGAGCGGCTTGCCCGCGGGTGGCTGGGTGTGCATGGTCGCGGCCATGAGGGCGCTCACGCTGCACGCGCCGGCCAAGGTGAACCTTCACCTCCGCATCCGCGGCCGGCGCACCGATGGTCTCCATGAGATCGAGACGCTGTTTCAGAAGATCGACCTGGGCGACACGCTGAGCCTCGCCGAGGCCGAGAGCGATGCGCTCGAGATCGCGCGGTCGCCTTGGGAGCTGGGGCCGCTCAAGGAGAATCTGGTGTGGCGCGCGCTTCAGGCACTGCGGCGGCACGTGGCCTTCCCGCCGGTGCGGCTCAGACTGACCAAGGGCATCCCGCCAGGGGCCGGGCTCGGCGGCGGCTCCTCGGATGGCGCGGCGGCGCTGCGGGGGATCGTTCGCCTCTTCGGTCTGAGGGTAGCGGAGGGGACATTGGCGGCCATCGCCCGCGCACTCGGAGCAGATGTGCCCTTCCTCCTCTCGCCGGCGTCCTGCGCGATCGGGCGAGGCATCGGGGATGAGCTCGAGCCCGTGAGCCACCGGTGCCGATGGAGACTCGTGCTGGTCTACCCGGGCCACCCCAGCCCGACCGCCGACGCCTACCGGCTCTGGCAATCCGTGCCCTTGCCGGGTAACTCCCCCACCCTTGCGGCGCTCGTTGCGGCCCTGCGGTCTGGCGACGCGGACGCCGCCGCGGCGGCGATCCACAGCGACTTCGCACCATCGCTCTTCAGCCGGTATCCGTCCATGGCGCGGGCCGCGCAGACGCTTCGAGTCCTGGGGTGCTCGGCTGTCTGGCCGACGGGGTCCGGGAGCACCGTCGTCGGTCTGTGCCCGGCCGGCTGGTCAGGGATGGAAGCGCTGGCGGTCTCGCTGCCGGAGTCCCACTGGACTGCGTGGGCGGCGATGTGTGGGGACGATGAGAGCTCGCCACAGACAGCCGGGAACAAAGAGAAGCCCCGAGGCGCTGGCCCCGGGGCCTGAATGATCGCCCACCCTTGGCAATCAGCGGTAGATGGACCAGGTGTCCGCACCGGTGACAGGCGGGAACGGCGGCTGGTCCGGCAGGTAGATGGCGCCGGCTTGGTCGGTGACGGCGACGGCGTCGATCTCGCCTTGGAGGCCACGGAGGTCACTCCCGTTGATGGAGTTGCTGGGACTGCATCCGATGCAGTAGCGGTTGACGGCGGTGAGGATGGGTCCCTGCGCGGCGGTGGCCGGCGGGGCCCAGCCGACGGTGACCGCTGGGTCATCGAGGTCGATGGCGGCCGTGCCGACAAGGTCCGCCAAGCCCGCGACGCCGTTGGCGCGCAGGTAGAGCCGCAGCTCACTAGCGGCGGGATTGCCATCGTTGTAATCGATGACGCCGACGGCATGGTACCAGGTGTTGGCCGAGAGGACGGCGGGGGTCTCCACGCGACGCTCGGGCCCTCCGGCGGGAGGCTCTCCGGCGTTCCACTGAAGGAGCCCGTTGACGAGGCGAATCTGACCTTGGGGGTACTGCGCGCCGCCTCCAGGGATCTCCGTTGAGACGACGTACTGCAAACCGAGGTTGGTGAAAGGACGCGACGGCGTGAGCTCGGACATGTAGAACATCGCCTCAACCGTCACGTCACCGATGGGGAATCCCTCAGACATTACGACCCAGAGCCCCTCATCTTGTCCGGGGGGATTCCCGTCGCAGGCGAGGACCCCGCCGCCCTGGAGGGCGCCGGGGAGCGAGGCCGCGGCCAACACCGCGGGACCGTCGCCACCGACACCGCCCTCAAAGGCGAGGATCTGCGTGACACTCCAGAATCGCTCGGGGCTGGCGGCGAGATAGGCGTCGCCGGGGGCGAGGACTTCATCCGAGGCGACATCGAAGGTGAAGTAGTGGGCTCGGACGACGGGCTGAGCCTGGGCGAGGCCGGCGACGAAGGTGAGGGCCGTTGCCATGGTGATGGAATGCAGTGATCTGAGCATGAGAACCCTCCGAGTTCGGAGAGGGCATGGCGCGCCCTCTCGATGCAAGCGTTTGCAAGTCTAGGGGGCGGCCCAGGGCTTGTCAATGCCCCAGAGAGGCAAAAACTCGAAAAATGGGACGCCCCTGTGCGAACAGTATCAGGGGCGGTAGCGGCTCACGATACCCGCCAGATTCTCCAGCTTCTGGCGGGCCGCCTCCGGGCTGAGCCGGCCGAGGGAGCCGGCCGGCTGGACGTGGACTTCCGGCGCGCTCACCCCGGTGAGAATGACATCAAGGCGTCCGTGGACCTGATCATCTGTCTCGAGGGCCACGGTGTCGACGTCGACAACACCCAGTGCGAGGATACGTGACGTTTGGCGATCTCCGATCATCGGGACGAGACCGGGGGAGTGGATCAGGTCGAGACCGAGAACATCGACAGGCAAGCTCTGGAGCCAGTCGTAGAGTGGGCAGAGCCCATCGCCGGTGAGCATCAGCGCGAGCAGAGCTGAACCTTTGGCTTCGGAGAGGGTGATCATCCCCTCGCGCAGCCGGGGGAGATGCACAGCTGGCTCGGCGGGCACGCGGGCACGTACGACCTCGACATCCAGACCATGGACGCCCAGGGCAAGCCGGCGTCGGCGAAGGCCACGGCCTCGATCGCCATGGTCCTCGGCGGCCGCTTCCAGGAGCAGCGCCTCACCGGGACGTTCATGGGCAAGCCCTACGAGGGCTACGGCCTCACGGGGTACGACAACGCGAAGAAGGAGTTCGTGAACTACTGGTTCGACACGATGGGCACCGCGCCGAGCGTCGCGCGCGGCGCGCGGTCGGCCGACGGGAAGACGCTCACGATGACCGGGTCGTGGGACATGCCGACGGGCGCGATGCCGTTCAAGCAGGTGCTCGAGGTGACCGGCGAGAAGACGATGACCTTCAAGATGACCGCCACCATGGGCGGCGCCGAGATGACGATGATGGAGGCGAAGTACACGCGGAAGTAGCGTCCGCGCGGGCCGGGCGCCGACCGCGGCGCCCGGCCCCTCCGCCGCC
>JABWBI010000061.1 GCA_013360565.1 Candidatus Sumerlaeia bacterium
GGGAGAAATGCGGCGCAGCTCTGAGTCGACGGAGCACAGCGGTGCCCGGGAGCGAATCAGCGGCGCGGGAAGTCCGCGCAGCGCGCAAGTCGAGTGCTTACGAGAGAGAGAGAGAGAGAGAGAGAGAATCCTGAGTCCTCTTGAAGAGTCCCATCGCCTCCGCTTCTGACTGACTTCCCCATGTCAGGCCTCGCGTTGTTGCCTGAACTTCAGATGCAGGAGTACGCCGCCCGGCGGGGATGTCAAGACCTTTTCTGAAAAGAACCCGAAGGAACTAGCCCCCGCTCTTGTCCGCCCGCACATAGATCTCCGGCTTCGGCTCCCGGGCCATCAGTAGGCCCAGCGCCTCGCCTGGGCTCAGCTGCCCATCCACGCACGCCACCACGGCCTCGGTGATCGGCACCTCCACTCCTTCCCGCCGGCCCAGCGCCAGCGCCGCGCGGCTCGTGCGCACGCCTTCGACCACCATCCCCACCTCGCGCTCGGCCTCCTCGCGCGAGAGGCCCTTCGCCAGCAGTCTGCCGAACCGGCGGTTGCGCGAGTGCTCGCTCATCGCCGTCACCACGAGGTCGCCGATCCCGGCCAGACCCGCGAACGTCTCCGGGTCCGCTCCGAGCCGCTTGCCCAGCCGCGCGATCTCCGCCAGCCCCCGGGTGATCAGCGCCGCCACCGTGTTGTCGCCGCAGCCCAGCCCCAGGCTCGCGCCCGCCGCGATCGCGATCACGTTCTTCAGTGCCGCCGCGAGCTCCACGCCGAGCACGTCGCTCTGCGTGTAGACGCGGAAGCGACTTGTCATGAACAGCCCCTGCACCCGCCGCGCCAGGTCCGGGTCCGCCGCCGCCGCCACCACCGCCGTGGGGATTCCCTGGCTCACCTCCTCGGCGTGGCTCGGGCCACTCAGCACCGCCGTCCGCCGGACCGTCTCCGCGCCCAGCTCCTGCTCCACCACCTGCGTCATCAGCGCCAGCGAATCCTCTTCGATACCCTTCGTGCACAGCACCACGGCTGCGCCCTGCGGCAGCAGCCGCTCCTCCCGCAGCCGCCGGCACAGGCTCCGCACGGCGTGGCTCGGCGCCACGACCACCGCCACCTCGCAGCCCCGCGTCGCGTCTCCCAGCTCTTCGACCACTCGCAGCGACGCGGGAAACGCCAGGTGCGGCAGCCGCGG
This sequence comes from Candidatus Sumerlaeia bacterium, assembly GCA_013360565.1. Taxonomy (GTDB): domain Bacteria; phylum Sumerlaeota; class Sumerlaeia; order JABWBI01; family JABWBI01; genus JABWBI01. The sequence goes on from JABWBI010000061.1 coordinate 1,169, forward strand.
ATGCCGCCGCGCCCGCGCCATCTCGCGGATCAGGCCCGGGGCCGGGTCCCAGGCCGCCACGTCATGTCCCTTCTCCGCCAACAGAGCCCCCAGCGTGATGCCCCAGGTCCCCGCGGCCAGAACAGAGATTGGCGGTGATCCCATGATCGCGACAGTGAGGCGGGGCGCTTTTTCGCGCAAGCGGGAAGAGCCTCACCGGACCGTCACTTTCTTTGGACATCGCCGATGGCCTGTCCTCATAATTGATACAGAGCACACCGCTTGCAGGCCCGGGCGAGGCGGCCCCGGCCACCCCACGAGCAGACCCGCTGGTCCCCCCGGTGATCTGTCCGTCAAAGCCCCTCCCCCTCGCCCTCCTCCTTGGCCTGGCTCTGGCTCTCCCGTCTGAAGCGCGGGGGCAGGGCTCTGCCGGTCTCCGCCGACACCCCATCCCGATCCCGGGAATTCCTGCCCCACTCCCCGTATCCCAGAGCTCATCACTCCCCCCTCATCCGACGATAAATTCATCACCCACAGCCGCCGAAGGACCCCTCGGGGCACCTCTTCGAGCGCAGGCCCCAGCGCCTGCCCTGGAACAGCTGTCCTCCTCCCCTCGCGCGGCTGGGAGGATGGACGTGATCAGCCCCACGCGCCTTGCGACACTTTCCACCGCGGCGGCACTCATTGCCTCCACGCCCACGGCACCGGCGCAGAGCTTCGGCTCGCCTGCGGCCCCCGGTGGTGTGATCGACAACGCCAGCACGATCTTCCGCCCGCAGTGGATTGCCGATCTTGACCTCGTGGTCGCGCGGAGCTCACCCATGCTGGCCGACGTCAACGGGGACGGCACTCTGGAGATCATCGTCGGCACGCTCGGAGGAAAGCTCTACGTCCTCAATCCCATCAACGGCCAGCCGCTTCCCGGTTGGCCGCAGCAGCTCTCCGCTCCGATCAACTCCACGCCGAGCGTCGGTGACGTCGACGGCGATGGCCTGCCGGAGATCGTCGTCGGCTGCGGCGTCGGCAGCGGCGGCTCCGTGCCGGCTGGTTCCTGGTCGCACCGGGCGCAGGGTGCCATCTACGCCTTCAATCCCGACGGCTCCGTCGTGCTGCGCCATCAGACCGTCGACTGGTGGAACCCGTCCAACGGCTCGATCGGCCCCGACGGCTATGCGGAGGCCGTCATCGCCAGCCCCGCGCTGGGAAACCTCGATCTCGATCCGGCCCTGGAGATCGTCGTCGGCAGCTACGACATGTTTCTCTACGCGCTCAACGCCACGGGAGGCGCCCTCGAGGTCAGCGCGGACCGCCAAGTCGTGCGCTACAACACCCAGGTCCCTGGCCGCGCCGCGAACTCGGTCCTCCGCGTCGACAATGACAACGACGGCCGGTGGGACGAAGACCCGCCGGGAGACTGGACCCCCTGGCCTGCCCCCGGTCTCACGCCAGGAGCCGGCGACCTCCGGCCCGGTCTGAGAAACGTCGATGACGACGGCGACGGTCTCGTCGACGAGCAGGGGATCGATCACAACCGCGACGGGCACGTCGACGAGCGCCTCGCGCATCCCTTCGACGACGACGAGGACAGCGATCAGGCCGGCACCGCGGCGGTGAACTGGGCCCGTGTCGACGAGGACCCCACCGAGTGGCCCCACCACGTCAGCGACACGATCTGGGCCTCGCCCGCCCTCGCCGATCTCGACGGCAATGGATTCGTCGAGGTCATCCAACCCGTCGATCGCCACGAGGGCTCCCGCATGTACGTCCTCGACAACTGCGCGTGCCCGCTGCCCGGCTGGGAAAACGTCAGTGTCTCACGCCTCTCTTGGACACCCACGACGGTCGGCGACCTCGAGGGCGATGGCCAGCTGGAGATCCTCATGGGCACCAACGTCTGGTACCACCCGCAGTATCAGTCCTGGCACGGGGGAAACGTGCTTGGCCTCCGCGCCAACGGCACCGAGATCCTCGATGGTGACCGCAACCCCTCCACCTTCGGCATCTTCTCCGAGACGATGCCCACCAATTACAGCGGCAACCCCAACGCTCAACCCTATGTCTTCAACGCACCCGTTCTCGGCGACATCGACAGCGACGGATTTCTCGAGGTGGTCGTCGGCGCCGCCAGCAGCGGCGGCATGGGCATCTTCGCCTGGAATCACGACGGCTCCCTCGTCCCCGGTTTCCCCGTTCACACCGACTTCAACACACAGTTCGGGCCACAGACGCTCGGCAACTTCATCGGCGGGGGCGTCATCGCCGATCTCGATGGCGACGGAGATATGGAAATCGCCTTCGTCACCACCACCGCCTACTTCGTCGCCGTTCACCACAACGGCCAACATGTCGCCGGATCCCCCTTCTGGAGCATGAATCCCGGCGACGGCGCCGGCTTCCGCGGCTTCGGCGAGTTTCAGAACTCCCCCGCCGTCGGCGACATCGACAACGACGGCAAGATCGAGATCGTCTTCGCTGGGCGCGACTCCGTCGTCGGCCAGGGAATCGGTCGCGTCTACTGCATCGAGGCCGGCCCCGCCGCTCCTCACTCTGTCCAGTGGCCCATGGAGGGCGCCAACGCCCAGCACACCGGTCTCTACAGCCCGCCCCTGCGAGGAGACGTCAACCTCGATGGCCGCGTCGACGCCGCCGATCTCGTCGCTCTGCGCATGGCGCTCGGCGGCGATCAGCCTCTGAGCCCTGAGACGCCCGCCCACCGGAACGCGCTCGTCGGCTCGGTCGCCGGGCTCGGCGAGGACGACTTCGAAGCCCTCGTCACCATTCTTCTCACCCAGCGCTGACACACGGCTCGACTTCTCCCTTGATGGAGAAGTGTGCGGCCTCCATCATCGCTTTCCCCATGCGGACAAGCCCAGTCGAGACGCCGGAGCACGCCGCGCGGTCATGGCCGTCATGGATCGTCGGCGCCACGGTCACCGCGCTTCTCTTCGCCCTCGCCAGCGGCATGTGGACATGGATCCCCTTCTGGCGCCAGACCATCACCGGTGACATTCCCCATTACCTGGTCGCCGTTCAGAGCCTTCTCGAAGATGGGGACTTCGACTTGGCGGACAACTACGCCGACGACGCGAGGCGCGCCGCCTATTACCCCGCGCCGCTCGGTCCCCAGACCGCTCCGGGCACGACTCGTCCCTACCGCGGCGCGGGCATTCCCCTCCTGCTCACGCCCGGCTGGCTTGTCGCAGGTCCGCCCGGCGCCCTCGGTGTCGCCGCGCTGGCTCTGTGCGTCGCCTCGGGTCTCCTCGCGGGCTTGGCCTTTCATCAGACGCGTCGGCTCTCCATCGCCCTGGTGATCGGCGCGGTCGCGCTCTTCAATCTCCCCGCACTCGGGTACCTCCACTTCCCCTATCCCGACGTCTTCAGCGGCGTCATTCACCTCGCCCTCTTCGCTGTTCTCACGCGCGCGATCCCGGCCTCTCGACGCCCGATCGCCGGGATCATCGCCGCCGCGCTGCTCTCCGCGGTGCTCCCTTGGCTCCATCAGAAGTTCACCGCGCTCCTCCCTTTTCACTGGGCACTCATCATCCTCTGGAGTCCCCGTGAGCGCCGGGCGACCGCCGCCATCATATCTGGCGTCATTCTCCTCCTCGGCGTCGTCGCCTACCTCGTCCACCTGGAGCTCCTCGGCATCGATCCCCGCTCCTACGGAGGCGACGCGCGCCTTGCCCCCTGGCCCCAGATCGCCTTCGGCCTCCTTTTCGACCGCCAGTTCGGGCTGTTCTATCAGTTCCCCCTCCTCGCGCTCGCGGTCGCGGAGCTCGCTCGTCAGATCCTCTTCGGTCCGCGGAGAGCCGCCTTCACCGCCCTTGCGCTCATCGCGAGTGCCTGGGGGCTCCACACCTGGTACTGGTACTGGTTCGGCGGGCTCTCCCCCGCCGGCAGGCACACGCTCAACTTCCTCTTCGTTCTGCTGGCTTTCCTCGCGCCCTTCGCCCAGCGCTGCTCCGAGAGGCCCCGCATCATCCCGATCACCGTCGCGCTCATCCTCCTGGCCCTCCATGTCGCCCAGATCACAGCGGTCCTCTGGCAGGGTCTGCTCCACATGACGCTCAACATCCACCCCTATCTCTTCATCGGCGTCCCCGAGCCTGACTGGCTCCAGTATCCGTACTGGGGCCGCGCCAAACTCTTCGACCACTTCGGCATCGGCGACTACCTGCCCTCGCTCATTTTCATCGAGGGCAAGGGCCTGCGCACGCTCATGGCCACACTCACCCTTCTGCTCCTCTTCACACTCTGTCACTGCTGGCCTCAGGTCCGGCAGGCGCGGCGCCCCCTTCGGCCGGCCCTCATCGCCGGCGCAGCGGTCTGGATCGGCATCCTGAGCGTCGTCTACTGGGACATGCGCACCCACCGCGTCAGAGAGCCTCGCGACTTCTTCGTCGAGCTGTGGGGGAGACCTCCCTCGGCGTTCGATCGGCCATGAGCACACCCGGCAGCGCTCCCTCCTCGCTCCGCCGCCGCATCTCCACCCGCCGGCAGATCATCGGCGGCGTCATCTGCCTCCTGTGCTTCTACATCTACTACCTCTTCGGCTCCGGGCGCTGGATGACCTTTCAGATCGAGGGCTCGTCCATGGAGCCCACACTCCTCGCCGGCGAGCGCGTGCTCGTCGACCGGCGCCTGCGCGCGCCGGTCGCGCGCGGTGATCTCGTCGTCTTCCACGACCCGCGGCCGCGCTACCACGAGGATCTGCTCATCAAGCGCGTCTCTGCCCTCCCCGGAGATCAGATCGAAGTCCGCGGCGGGCGCCTCTATGTCAACGGTCTCCTCGAGGTCGTCCCCGGTGTCGTCGACCCCGTCGTCCCCGACACCGGGGACACAGCGCGCACGCTCGGTGACAATGAGGTCTTCCTGCTCGGCGACAATCGCGCGACGAGCTTCGACTCCACCGAGTTCGGGCCCCTGAGCACCGACGCCCTCCTCGGCCGCGTGACGATTCGCATCTGGCCTCTCGGCCGGCTCGGCCGCGTCCCCTGAGACAAAATCGCCTTCGTCCCGGTTGAGGGTTGACTTCGCGTGATTCGCCTGTCTTCCTGAAAGGTCAAAGCTGCGCCCGGTCCCTGGGAGACTTCTGGGCGCGCTCGCGCGGTGAAGATCACTGTCACCACGCAACTTGCGGTGCCGAGGTGCAAGGGATGGGCGAATGGATCGGTCGCGGGCGCAAGGCGCGCCGGGCCTACGGCTTTGACGAGGTGGCCATCGTGCCCGGCCAGGTCACGATCGACCCCGAGGAGACCGACATCTCCTGGACGCTCGGTGGCCGCCGCATCGAGACGCCCATTGTCGCCGCCGCGATGGATGGCGTCGTCAGCCCCGCCTTCGCGGTCGAGTTCTCCAAGTACGGCGGCCTCGCCATCCTCAACCTCGAGGGCGTCTGGACGCGCTACGACGACCCCTCGGAGATCCTCCTCGAAATCGCCAGCGCCTCGACCGAGCGCGCCACCGAGCTCGTTCAAAAGCTGTACGAACCGCCCATCCGCGAGGAGCTTGTCGGCAGGCGCATCGAGGCGATCAAGGGCGCCGGGGCGCGGGCCATCGTCTCCTCGATCCCGCAGCGGGCCACGCGCTTCGGAGCGCTCGCGCGCGAGGCCGGGGTCGACTTCTTCGTCGTCCAGTCCACCGTCTCCACCGCGCGCCACGAGGCATCCGCGTATCAGGCCCTCGACATCGCCGCCTTCGTCCGGGCGATGGGCGATGTCCCCGTCCTCGTCGGCAACTGCGTCACCTACGAGACGACCCTTGAACTCATGTCCACCGGCGTCGCCGCCGTCATCATCGGCATCGGCCCCGGCGCCGCCTGCACCACGCGCGGCGTCCTCGGTGTCGGCGTCCCCCAGGTCACCGCCACCGTCGACGCCGCCGCCGCCCGCAATCACTGGCACAACCGCACTGGCCGCTACGTGCCCATCATCACCGACGGCGGCATGAGCGTCGGCGGTGACATCTGCAAGGCCCTGGCCTCCGGCGCCGACGCCGTGATCGTCGGCTCCGCCTTCGCCAAAGCCAAAGAGGCCCCCGGCCGCGGCTTCCACTGGGGCATGGCCACGCCGCACCACAATCTGCCTCGCGGCACCCGCGTCCGCGTCGGCACGACCGGCTCTCTCCAGAACATCCTCGTCGGCCCCGCCCACATGGACGACGGCAGCCAGAACCTCGTCGGCGCAATCAAGACCTGCCTCGGCTACACCGGCGCCCGCACCGTGCGCGAGTTCCACATGGCCGAGATGGTCATCGCCCCGGCCATCAAGAGCGAGGGCAAGATGTTCCAACAGACCCAGCACATCGGGATGCACGCCAAGTGAGCGCCCCCACCCCCCCCGCCCCGCCTCTCATGCGCGCCGGGATCCCCGGGCGCGTGCCGCTCCACAGCGGCAAGGTCCGCGAGATGTACGACCTCGGCGACGAGATTCTCATGGTCACCACCGACCGCCTCAGCGCCTTCGACGTCGTTTTCCCCACGCCCATCCCTCACAAAGGGCGCGTTCTGACCCAGCTCAGCCTCCACTGGTTCCGGACGCTGCGATCGGCCGCGCCCCATCACCTCATCGCCGAGCCCGACGAGGCGTGGCTCCGCCAGCTCACCCCCGACCCCGCCCCGCTCCTGGGCCGTTGCCTGCGCGTCCGCAAGTGCCAGACCGTGCCCATCGAGTGCGTCGTCCGCGGCAACCTCGAGGGGAGCGCCTGGAAGGAGTATCAGCAGCGCCAGGCCATTCAGGAGCACCCGCTCCCCCCAGGGCTCCGGCTCCACGACGCCCTGCCCGAACCGCTCTTCACGCCCTCCACCAAGGCCGAATCCGGCCACGATCTCAACATCACGCTCGACAAGATGCGCCGCACCGTCGGCAGCGACGTCGCCGCGCTGCTCCGCCAGCGGAGCCTTGACCTCTTCGCCGAGGCGCGTGAGCGACTCGCCGCGGCGAACATCACCCTCGCCGACACGAAGTTCGAGTTCGGCTGGTTCGAGGGCCAGCTCGTCCTCATCGACGAGGTGCTCACCCCTGACTCCTCGCGCTTCCTCGTCCTCGGCGACAGCGGCGAACCTGTCTCGCTCGACAAGCAGTACGTCCGCGACTGGGCTGCCGCCAGCGGCTGGAACTGCGAGCCGCCCGCGCCGCCTCTCCCCGCCGAGGTCGTCCAGCAGACGAGCCAGCGCTACCTCGAGATCGCCCGCCGCATCATGGGGAGAGACGTCTGATGCCCCGCTTCGACGCCGAGGTCGTCGTCATGCCCAAGCCCGAGGTCGCCGACCCGCAGGGTCAGGCCATCGAGGGCGCGCTCGCCCGCCTCGGTCTCACCGGCGAAGTCCAGGCCCGCCACATCCACGTCGGCAAGGTCTTCCGCCTGGACCTCGAGGCCTCAGACCGCGCCGCCGCCGAGCAGGCGCTCCACACGCTCGCCGACCGCGTCCTTGCCAACCCGAACATCGAGACCTTTCAGTTGAAGGTGAGTTCCCATTGACCGCCGTGGCGTTGCCTCCCCGCGACACCGGGCCTCCGCGAGGGAGCCGGCCGTGAGAGTCGCCGTCATCGTCTTCCCCGGCTCCAACTGCGACCGCGACTGCCTCCACGTCTGCCGGGCGGTCCTGGGCTGGGAGGCCATCGCCTGCTGGCACCGCGAGGCCCTGCCCAGCGCCGTCGACCTCGTCATTCTCCCCGGCGGCTTCAGCTACGGGGATTATCTCCGCACCGGCGCGCTCGCCGCCCTCTCGCCCATCATGGGCGACGTCCGTCGCTTTGCCGCCGGCGGCGGTCATGTCCTCGGCATCTGCAACGGCTTCCAGATCCTGTGCGAGGCCGGTCTCCTCCCCGGCGCGCTCCGGATCAACCGCGATCTCCTCTTCCACTGCGAAGAGGTCGCCCTGCACGTCGAGCGGCGCGACACCGCCTTCTCGTCGGCCTGCCCCGAGCGGATCGTCCTGCCCATCGCCCACCGCGAGGGCAACTATGTCGCGGGCGGCGAGACGCTGCGGCGCCTGGAAGAGGAGCGCCGCGTCGTCTTCCGCTACGAGCAGGACGTGAACGGCGCTGCGAACCGCATCGCGGGGATCATCAACGAGGGCGGCAACGTCCTCGGCCTGATGCCCCACCCCGAGCGTGCCAGCGAGCCGCTCCTCGGCTCGACCGGCGGCCTCTCGGTCTTCGCCTCCCTCGCCGCCGCGGTGGCCGCGTGAATCTCGCGGCGGCCATCACGCCCGACCTCGTCGCCGGGCACGGCCTTCGCCCCGCGGAGTTCGACAGCATCGTCCAGGCGCTCGGGCGTGACCCCACTCTCGTCGAGCTCGGCATCTACTCCGTCATGTGGAGCGAGCACTGCGCCTACAAGCACTCGAGGCCTCTTCTGCGGACCCTCCCCACCCGCGGCGAGCGCGTCGTCGTCGGTCCCGGCGAGAACGCCGGCGTCATCGACATCGGCGGCGGCCTCTGCGTCGCCTTCAAGATGGAGAGCCACAACCACCCTTCCGCCGTCGAGCCCTATCAGGGTGCCGCCACCGGCGTGGGCGGCATTCTCCGCGACATCTTCACCATGGGTGCCCGGCCCATCGCTCTGCTCGACAATCTGCGCTTCGGTGAACCCGATGCCCCTCACATGAGGCACCTCATCGAGGGCGTCGTCGAGGGCATCGCGGGCTACGGCAACTGCGTCGGGGTCCCCACTGTCGGCGGCGACATCATGTTCGACCCCGGCCACGCGGGAAACATCCTCGTGAACGTCATGTGCGTCGGCCTTGTGCGCACCGAGCACATCCGCCGCGGCCAGGCCCACGGCCCCGGCAACGCCGTCCTCTACTTCGGCTCTCCGACTGGCCGGGACGGCATCCACGGCGCGACCTTCGCCAGTGGGGAGCTCAGCGAAGAGGCCCTTGAGCGGCGCAGCGCCGTCCAGGTCGGCGATCCCTTCATGGGCAAGCGGATTCTCGAGTGCACGCTGGAGCTCATCGAGCGGGGTCTCGTCGTCGGCATTCAGGACATGGGCGCCGCGGGTCTGACCTGCTCGACGTGTGAGATGGCCGGACGCGCGGGCACCGGGATCGAGATTGACCTCGACCGCGTCCCGCAGCGAGCCCCCGCCATGTCCGCCTACGAGATCCTGCTCAGCGAGAGCCAGGAGCGCATGCTGGCGGTGTGCGAGCAGACGCGGCTGGCCGAGGTGTTGGAGGTGTGCGAGCGATGGGAGTGCGGGGGCGTCGTCATCGGCCAAGTGACCGGCAGCGGGCGCGTGGAGGTGCACCACAGGGGCGAGGTCGTGGCGTCGATTCCGGCGAATCACTTGACCCACGGAGCGCCGGTCTATCACCCGCCCGAGGCGGCGCCGGCCGCGCCCGAGGAGTTCGATCTGCCGCCGGTCCTCCCCGGGGAAGACTTCAAAACTGCCCTGCTCGCCCTCCTCGCGTCTCCCACCATCGCCTCCAAGCGCTGGGCCTACCGCCGCTACGATCACATGGTCCAGATCGCCACTGTCCTCCGGCCTGGAGACGCCGATGCTGCCGTCCTCCGCTTGCCTGGTCCCGGCGAGCCGCGCTTCCTCGCTGTCACCAGCGGCGGCAATCACCGCCTCGTCGCCCGCGATCCCCGTGCCGGAGCCGCCCTCGCCGTCCTCGAAGCCGCACGCAACCTCGTCTGCACGGGCGCCCAGCCGCTCGCCATCACCAACTGCCTCAACTTTGGCTCGCCGGAGCGGCCCGAGGTGTTCGGCCAGCTGCGCCGGGCCATCGAGGGCATCGCCGGCGCCTGCCGCGCCCTGGACATCCCCGTCACGGGCGGCAACGTGTCCCTGTACAATGAGAGCGGCGGCGTGGCGATTCCTCCCACGCCCATCATCGGGATGGTCGGTCTCATCGAACGAGAGGAGCACATCACGCGCCCTGGATGGCGCGAGCCCGGCGACGTCATCTATGTCCTCGGAGATCCTGCGGCTGGACTTGGGGGCAGTGAGCTCGCCAAGTATCTCGTCGGCGGCGACCTGCCGGGGGTCACGCCGCGCGGGCCACTCCCCCCGATCGCGATTGACCGTGAAGTCGCCCTGCTCGACGCTGTCCGCAGCGCCATTCTCGCGGGCCTGATCCGGTCCGCGCACGACGTTTCGGACGGAGGGCTGGCCGTGACACTGGCCGAGTGCTGCCTCCTCTCGCGCGGAGGTCACGGTGCCTGGATTCACGAAACCCCCGACGGTGATCTGGCGCTCACCCTCTTCGGCGAGCTGCCTCCGCGCGTGGTCGTGAGCGTACGGCCGGCCGATGCGCGCGCCTTCGAGGCGCTGATCTCCGCGCGAGGCGTCGCCTGTGCCGAGATCGGCCTCGTTGGCCTGCCCGGCCTCCGCTGTGCCGATCAGGCCGCCATCTCTCACAGTGAGATGCAGCAGGCCCACGAGACGCCTCCGTGGGAGTCCCTGCGGTGACGCATCCCCTGGTCCTCTCGCCGCTTCCCCGCGAGGCGTGCGGCGTCTGCGCCGTCTCCGGCCATGGCGAGGCGTCCAAGCTGTGCTACCTCATGCTCCAGGCCCTTCAGCACCGCGGTCAGGAGACGGCGGGCATTGTCTCCGCGCACCTCGGTGACCGCGACCGGCCCCATCACTGCGTTCACCGCGGCCTGGGGCTCGTCGTGGAGGTCTTCACACGCCAGAGCCTGGAGCATCTGCACGGCCGTGTCGCCATCGGCCATGTCCGCTACTCCACGACCGGCACACCCAACCCGCAGAACACACAGCCCATCGTCTCCACGCTGCGCCACGGACCCGTCGCCCTCGCTCACAACGGCAATCTCACCAACGCCCACATCCTCCGGCGCGCGCTCAAGGCGGGCGGCGCGATCTTCCAGACCACCATCGACAGCGAGGTCATCCTCCACCTGCTCAGCCGCGCCGAGCACGACGACTTCGAGGACTGCCTGGCCGCCGCCCTCTCGCAGATTCAGGGCGCCTACTCGCTCGTCCTCCTCCGGGGCAAGTCGCTCTATGCGATCCGCGATCCGCGCGGATTCCGGCCACTCTGCCTCGGCCGTCGAAGCGACGGCGCCTGGGTCGTCGCCAGCGAGAGCGTCGCCTTCGATCTCATCGAGGCCGGCCTCGTCCGCG
>JABWBI010000004.1 GCA_013360565.1 Candidatus Sumerlaeia bacterium
GTTTCGATCACCGCGTCGTCGATTACGGTTTCGACGAGCTCGACGAGCTCGATCTCGCCTACGCCATCACGATCCACAAGAGCCAGGGCTCGGAATTTCCTGCCGTCGTGATCCCCATCCATGGGCAGCATCACATCATGCTCCAGCGGAATCTCCTCTACACCGCCATCACACGGGGGCGCCGGCTGGTCACACTCGTCGGCACACGGCAGGCGCTGGCACGAGCCGTCCGCGAGGCCCGTCAGAGCCGTCGACACACCGGCCTTGCCCGCCGGCTCGAGCGGCTTCTGGGATGAGAGACCGGCGGGCTCCCAGGGAGCCCGCCTCGCTAGCTCGATCAGCTCGTCCCTCTCAGTTGCCCGGAGGAGTCGGCTCCGTCCCGGCCATCTCGACGATCCGGGCCACATCTGCGGCAGGCACCGCCAGACCGAAGCGGACGCCGTTCTCGATGATTGTGGCACCGGCCCAGATGCCCGTCTCGCTCTGGGAGAGCGCCTCGGCGAGGGTGGTGATTTCCGGGGGAGCGGGGAGCGGCATGGCGTTCGACGCCCACCGGAGCGCTCCGCCGACACTGATCTTCATGATCAGGTCTGCCCCCCCGGTGACTCCAGACGCCAGGCTCGGGACGGTCAGAGGCGCGCTGGCCCCGCCGAGCATCCTCGCCAGCAGAACCGGCTGCGGCTCCGTGGTCATGTAGAGGTTCTCGGCATCGCTGGCCATCCAGTAGTCGATCACGCCGAGCTGCTCCGCAACCGACTGCATCACCGCGGCCTCCTCACCCGAGGCGGGCGCCATGGCCTGCACCATGTCACCGAGGCCCGTGAGCTGAATGTGGTGCGCCGGGACTCCTCCGACCTCCTGGGAGCCGAGGTCGACGATGGTCACCTCGGCGCTCGCCGGAAGACCGTAGAGCACGCCCATGTGCGATGTCAGGCTCTCATCGCTCATCATGGCCCGCATCTGGGCCAGAGCCGCGGCGGGATCAGGCGCGCGCATCGCAATCGCGACACCGGGCATGATCCCCTCGCCGGGGTAGATGCCGTAGGCAATCTGGTCCCCAAGCGTCGCGTAGAGATCTTGACACATCTGCGCGATCCGGTCGGCCAGCGCCGGCTCCGAACCTGCCGGGGCGATCGCGTTGACGTACCAGCGGCTGAAGTCCGCGAGTGCGCGGGCACCACGCTCGGCGTCGAAGGAGGAGGAGAGCACGACGAAGGGGTCGCCGGGCAAACGGCCCGAGAGCGCTGTGTCATTGTGCACGTGGCGAGGCAACGAGGCCAGGAGCGCGCTGCCGGCCCTCAGGGCAGCCTGCGTGTCGATCACCACGGCCTCCTGATCCGCGCGGAACGACACCTCCACGGTGTCGATCTCCGAGGCGACTTGAACCGCACCTCGCACCATGGCCATGGCCATTCCAAAGGCCGCGTCCGGGGCCTGCTGGTTCTGCGCCATCATCATCTGCGCCATGCCGAGCATCTGGTCGATCATCGGACGATAGGTCGTGATGATGCTGTCGAGGTCGATGGCAACAGCGATCTCACCCACGTCTGGCTGAGCGATGGCCCCAGAAAGAGCTGGCGGCTCGTGCGGAGATATCATGGCGCGAAGGGCGCCTTCGTCCGTGCTCGTGATCAGCGACTCCCCACGCATGAGCGCGGCGGCATGGATCTGCGGTGGTGCGTCCGCGTCCCCCGGCGCACCCAGGAGGTAGATCGTCTCCCCATTCATGTCGGAGGTGCTGACCGCCTCGGCGTTCAAGGAGTGGACAACCGGTTCTCCGTCGGCAAGAGGCGCCACGGCCCCGGCGATTCCCTCACCGGAGAGAAACAGGATGAACTCCCGGTCGAGATCCAGGCCCGAGTTGGCCGGGTCGAGCACACCCTCCATGTTGATCATCTCGATGGCACGACTCGCCGCGTCAAACTCGTCCGTTGGGGCACCGATCGCGTCCGCGAAAGCCATGACACCCGCCGCGCACTGGTTGAACCCGTTCACTGTGACCACAGCCAGCGTGCCGGAGGGCATCAGACCGGGGGCCTGCACGGCCGGGTACTCCGCCTGGGACTGAGGAGCGAGGACAAAGGAGGCTGCGGTGAACGATGCCAGCCTGAGCACTCGCAGTTTGCCTGGGAACATGGAGAGTCCTCCCTGGAGATGTATCTGAGACTGCACACTTCTCATTGGACGCCATGAGACGACGAAAAGTCCCCACTCTCCAGAGAATTCTTTGCCCTTCAGGTCCGGGGGGCGATCACCTGCGACGCCATGATGTGCCGTCGAGCTTGAGCCGGCGAGAACCCCTGCTCCCGCAGCCGGCGAAGCGAGCAGGACCCGTCACGCTTGCTCATGCGCCTGCCCTGGGCATCTGCCAGGAGTGGAATGTGGCTGTACCGGGGGAACGGCAAGCCCAGCGCATGGAGAATGGCCATCTGACGCGGTGTCGACAGCAGCAGGTCTTGGCCACGGACCACGTGAGTGACTCCCATCAGACCGTCGTCCACAGCACAGGCCAGCTGGTAGGCCCAAAGGCCATCACGGCGCCTGACGATGAAGTCGCCGCTCAGTCGTGGGAGGTCTGCCACCTGACGGCCGAGTGTCAGATCGTCGAAAGTGATGAGTGGGTCCGCGTCGACGCGAAAGCGCACAGCCGCTCCCAGGGCGTGTGCCCGCTGCCTGGCCGGATCGGCGCGCCGGCACCGTCCAGAGTAGATGGGGCCATCCGGCGCCATTAGGCCGCTGACGGGCCCATGCGGCGCACTCGCCTCGCGGAGGTCCCGCCGGTTGCAGGTGCACAGGTAGGTCAGCTCTCTCGACCTGAGCACATCGAGCGCCTCCTGATAGAGACCCGATCGCTCCGACTGGCGGTAGGGCCCCGCCGGCCCCCCGACATCCGGGCCCTCGTCCCAGTCGATGCCGAGCCACCGAAGATCCTCGAGCATGCGCTCTTCCGAGCCCGGCACGGTGCGCGGACCGTCGATGTCTTCAATGCGCAGGATGAAGATCCCCCCGTCGCGGCGACACGCCTCCCAGGCGGCGAGTGCCGTGCGCAGGTTGCCAAGATGCAAATCTCCCGTGGGACTCGGGGCGTATCGGCCAACTGGCCGGCTGCGCTCGACAGGCTGAAGCGTCACGCGGCGCTTTGGCTCAGCACGGCGGATTCGGCTCCCCGGACCACCCGGAGCACCTCCTCGGCCGCTCGACGGCTCGCCCCGGGCCCGCCACATCTCTCTCTGATCTTCGAGAGCTGGAACTTGGTGTTCTCGTACACCTCGGCGTTGCCAAGCACTGCGAGCGCTCGCTCGGCGATCTGCCGGGGTGTCGCATCGTGCTGGATGCACTCGGGGACGATCTGCTCCCCGCCGACGACGTTGACGAGGCCAACGTACGGGACCTTGACCAGCATCTTCCCGATGAGCCAGGAGAGGGTGTCCACCCGGTAGACAACAACCATCGGACACCCCAGGAACGCCGTCTCCAGCGTCGAGGTGCCACTCTTGCAGAGACAGAAGTCCATCGCGGCCCTGACGTTGTAGCGGTACTCGTCGACGACGCGCACGGGCAACCTCGTCTCGGCCAGGTGCGGGTCCAGCAGCGAATTCGGCACGGTGATGGCACGGGGAAGGACGAACTGCACTCCCGGCATCTGCGAGGCGATGATCTCGGCGGCGCTGAGCATTGCCGGGAGCAGACGCTCGATCTCCTGCCGGCGGCTGCCGGGCAGGATCCCGATCAGTCGCCGCGAGGGGTCGAAGCCGAAGTGGGAGAACACCTCCTCACGCGTCATCGTCAACTTCATGATGTCCAGAATGGGGTGTCCCACGTACGCGACATCGACGCCATGGTCGCGGAAGATCCGCTCCTCGAACGGGAGAATGCACAGCACCTTGGAGACATCGCGCCGGATCTGGTGAATGCGGCCGAAACGCCAGGCCCAGATCTGCGGCGCGATGTAGTAGATGACCGGAATGCCGAGCCTGCGGGCCATCGGGGCGACGCGGAGATGAAACTCTGGACTGTCGATCAGCACCACCGCCGCAGGCCGGGTCTCGGCGAGAAATCGCTCGATGTCCGCCAGGAGGCGGAAGTACTTGCGCAGGCTCTTGACCGCGTTCAGCCCGATGTGCGCGTGCCTGTCGACGATGTTGTCGATCAGCTCCACTCCCGCCCCCTCCAGCTTCGCTCCTCCCAGGCCGCGGAATCGGATGCCCGGTGCGGTCCGGTGAATCGCCTTGACGAGATTCGACCCGTGCAGGTCGCTCGAGGCCTCGCCGGCCGAGATGAAGATCTCAGTGGGTGGCACGGTAGGCGCTGACCTTCTCGCGGATCTGCTTGGAGATCTCGACAGCGATCTCGAGCGCGTTGAGCCCATGCTCGCCCGTGACATCGGGCGTGCGCCCATGGCGGACGCAGTCGAGGAAGTGGCTGAGCTCTGCGCTCAGCTGCTCTGCGCGGCGCAGACGGAACTTGCGCGGCCGCGGGATTGCCGGCAGCAGACCCCGGTTCGACAGCTTCTGCAGTTCACTGCGGTAGTAGACGTCGAGCTTCTGCTTCTCGTAGTTGAGTGTGATATAGGCGGATGGCTGGAAGATGCGGATCTTCCGCGTGGCCTTCACGCTCACGCGAGAGGCATTGAGGTTGACCACGCAGCCGTTCTCGAACTCGAGCCGCGCGTTCGCGAGATCCTCGAACTCGCTGAAGATCCCGATGCCGAGGGCGTCGATCCGCCGGAGCCGGCTGTTGACCAGCTGGAGGACGATGTCGATGTCGTGGATCATCAAGTCGAGAACCACGCCGACATCTCTCACCCTGGCGTTGTAGGGCCCCAGGCGCTCGGTCACGATGTAGACCGGGTCCTCGATGATCTCGCGCAGCTTCACCACCGCCGCATTGAAGCGCTCAATGTGACCCACCTGGAGGATGCGGTTGCAGCGGCGGCTGATGTCGATCAGCTCCGAGGCCTCCTGGATGGTGGTCGTGATCGGCTTCTCGACGAGCGTGTGGGTGCCGCTCTCCAGGAAGTCCTTGGCCAGCCCGAAGTGGAGTGCCGTCGGCACGGCGATGGAGACGGCGTCGACTTGCCCCAGAAGCTGCCTGTGGTCGAAGAGCGCCTGGGTGCGACAGTTCCGGGCCACCTTCTGGGCCTGCTCGCGATTGGCGTCGCACACGGCGACGAGGTCCACGTCCGCCATCTCCGAGTAGATGCGCGCATGGTGCTGCCCGAGGTGACCCACGCCCACAACGGCGACGCGGACGCGCCGGCGCTCCCAGATCTGCTGGGGAGCCGTGGCCTTCAAGGTGTCGGGGGAGCTCGGTGCGCTCATGCGGCCTCTCGGGAAGCAATGCCCTGGAGGCCGAGGCTACGCGGTGCGGCGCGTGCCTGTCAATCGCGCGGGCGCCTCACGCGGGCGGAGGAGGGATCACGCCGACGATGCAGCGCACGGTGTCCCTGGCGATCACCAGCTCTTCATCAGTGGGGATGACCCAGATCTTGGCACGCGAGGTGGCCGTCGAGATCTGGCGCTCGCCCCTCGCCTCGGGATCCGCGTTGCGGGCCGGGTCGATCTCAAGCCCCATGAAGGCGAGGCCATCGACCGACCTCTCCCGGATGAGCGCGGAGTTCTCGCCGATCCCGCCGGTGAAGACGAGGTGATCCACGCCCCCCATCGCGGCGGCGTAGGCTCCGATGTATTTCTTCAGGCGATAGCAGAACATGTCGATCGCGAGCTGGGCGTCCTCGTTGCCCTTGGCCGCGGCGGTCTGCAGCTCCCGCATGTCGTTCGAGATCCCCGAGATGCCCAGGAGCCCTGAGTGCTTGTTGAGCAGCGTGTTCGCCTCGGACAGGCGGAGCTCCTCCTTCGCGATGACGTGAAGGACCGCCGCGGGGTCGATGTCGCCCGACCTCGTGCCCATGATCAGGCCCTCGAGGGGAGTGAAACCCATGGTCGTGTCGAGTGACTTCCCGTGGTCGATGGCACAGGCCGAGCATCCGTTGCCGAGATGGGCCGTGATGATCCGTAGCTCCTCCCGGTCGACCCCTGTGATCTTCTCGATCCGGTAGGCACAGTAGCGGTGACTTGTTCCGTGAAAGCCGTATCGCCGGACGCCGTGACGGCGATGAATGACCCGGGGCAAGGCGTAGAGGTAGGAGTGCGGGGGCATCGTCTGGTGGAAGGCTGTGTCAAACACCGCGACGTGAGGGATGTCGGGGAAGATCTGCCGCGCGACGGTGTAGCCGCGGATGTTCGCCGGGTTGTGCAGCGGCGCGAGCTCGATGCACTCCTTCATCTCGTGAAGCACGCGGTCGTTGATCAGCGTCGAATTCGCAAACTTCTCCCCGCCGTGGACGACCCGGTGGCCAACACCGTCGATCTCCTTCGGATCTCCGATCACCCCGTGCTCGGGGTCGCAGAGCAGTCGTGCGACGCGCTCGATCGCCACCCGGTGCTCCAGAATCTCCGGCGTCTCGCGGTGGCGCTCGCGGCCGGGCACATCAAAGGTGACGATGGCGTGGGAGGAGCCGATCTTCTCCACCGACCCTTTGGCGATCAGCCTGTCCGCCCGCTGCTCGATCAGCTCAAGGCTGGTCTCGATCAGCTGGAACTTGACGCTTGAGGACCCGCAGTTGAGAACGAGGATCTTCACTTCACGTCACCTCCGATGGCGCCCCCGGTCTTCTCGCCGAACTCGTTGTAGCTGAAGAACCCCTGGCGTGTCTTCACGCCCAGATGCCCCGCGCGCACGAGGCGGCGGAGAATGGCCGGTGGCCGGAACTTCGGGTCGCCGAGCTCCTGGAAGAGATGCTCCATCGAGTTGAGGACGTCGTCGAGGCCCATCTGGTCGGCGATCTGGAACGGTCCTGCGGGGAAATCGAACCCGAGTTTCATGGCGCGGTCGACATCCTCGACCGTCGCGACGCCCTCCATGACCGTCTGCATCGCCTCGGCGAGCAGGGGCAGGATCACACGCGTTGTGACGAAGCCGGGATACTCGTGGATCTCGACGGCAGTCTTGCCGAGCGCCTCGGCGAACCGGCGCGCCACCGCGTAGGTGTCGTCGCTCGTGTGGAAGCCGCGCACCACCTCCACCAGAGCCCGCTTCGGCACGGGGCGGAGGAAGTGCATTCCGATGATCTTGTCCGGACGCCGCGTCTCGCGCGCCAGCTCACTCACGCTGAGCGTCGAAGAGGTGGTGACAATCACGCGCTCGTCCGGGATGATGAGATCCAAATCGTGGATGACCTCGCTCTTGCGGTCCCAGAGGTCCTCGACGGCCTCGATGATGACATCGGTGTGCCTCAGATCATCGTAGCTCTCGGTCCCCGTGATCCGGGAGAGGTGGGCCTTCTTCTCGCTGGGCGTGATCGCCCACCGGTCGATCTCACGGTCAAGTGCCGTCTCAATGGCCCTCCGGGCGGTCTCCAGGTGCTCCCGGGAGATCTCCTTGAAGACCACGTCGATGCCGTTGACGGCGGCGGTCTGAACGATGCCCTGCCCCATCGTTCCGGCTCCCACCACGCCGATGGACCTGAGTCTCATGCCCGCCTCCTTCTCACGATACTTATCAGAACTCTCGTCCCGGAGCTCCTGAATCTCAGCATCGCCGCCTGTGAAATAAATCTCAAGCCCTCTCTGGGGCGCTTTTTCATGGGACTTAGCTTCAGATCCTCCGGTTTGTCACGCGAAGGGATCCACCTGCGCATCCGGAAGCTCATCGATGCTCTCGATCGGACGCGCCGGCTCTGGCACCTGGGGACCACTCACGGCTTCGGCAGACGCCCGGACCGGGAGCGTCTCCACCATCACGTTGCCATTCCAGGCGACCCGCGTTCGCGCCTCGGGCATCTCGGTCATCGTGATCTGGTCCGCCACCGCGTGGAAGATCTCGTCCTCGCGGTTCTGCCAGACCTCCGGTTGAGGATCACCGGGTCGATTGCGGTCGAGAAAGATCCTCCCGGCATCGGTCAAGTAGGTCATGCGTGTGCACCGCGACTCGACATCCTGCTTCTTGAGATAGACGGTCTCCCCTGTGGCAACCATGCGGCCCGTGGTTTGGCTGTAGTCGAAGTCCTGACAGTCCAGGAACAGATCCGGTGTGTTGATGATGACACCGCCCCCCGCCGTCAGGTCACCGGTGGCCGATCGGTAGACGAGACTGCTGCAGGTCATCACGCCGCTCGAGCCCATGCCGGGGATCTCGACCCGAATCTGTGGGACAGCAAGGCGGCTGGCGGTCGACGCCGCAGCGTTCGCGACCGTGTTCTGGACATGCACGTCGCCTTCGAAGTGAGCCCTGCTCTGTCCCGACGAGTCGACAGAGATGCTGATGACGTCCGCAATTGCCGTGAATGTGGAGTCATCGCCCTGCTGAATCAGCTGGGGCTGAGCACCGCCGGAGGCCCGGCGGATCGCGATGGCGCCGGTCTCCGTGTTGTACGTCAGGGCGCCGCCCGAGGCGCTGATGTCCTCCGTCGCCACCTGGACCGCGCGGCCGGTTGCCACCATCAGCTTGGACTGGCCATCGTAGGTGAGGTTCTCGCAGTCGATGTTGAACCGGTCGGATCGGACGACCACGCTCCCCACCGCCTCCAGCCGCTCGCTGGTCGCCTCGAAGACGAGCCGCTCGCAGCGGATGATCGCATTCTCTCCCAGGGCCGGAAGTGCCAGGCGCGGCGGGGGCCGGCGCGTGGAGACGACCTCGGGAGACGTCTGCCCGGGAGCCAGTGGCGCCGCGGCCAGGAACAGGAGAGTCGAGAGGCAGCGTCTCATGGCATCGCCGGTCCTTCGGCCGGCGTGGTCTCGGAGGTCGTGCGGACCTGCACGTTGCCCTCGAAGCGAGTGACCGCCTCCCCGCTCGCGTCTTGGTCGATGACGATCGTGTCGGCCCAGGCGGTGAAGACCGACCCCTCCTGCTGCTGCACGACGTAGGGCTGGTCCGTCGCCGCTCCGCGCTCGAGGGTCATCGAACCACTCTCGGTGTTGTAGTTCAGAGTGCCGCCGACGGCGACCAGCTCACCCATCTGGATCTGGACCCGCTGGCCCGTCGCGCTCATCGAGTGGCCGGTCTCGTCGTAGATCAGCTCCTCGCAGTCGATGTTGAAGTCATCCGAACGGACCGCGACGGAGCCGCGGGCGTGGAGGCGGCCCGTGCTGCCCTCGTAGTCCATCACCTGGCAGTCGATGCGGCTGTTGCCGCCAAGTCCAGGCAGGCTCATCGACTGCCGCTCACCGCCCGGGGCGGCCTCCTGGGCGCTCGGAGCGCTGGCCGTGAGTGCGGCCAGTAGCAGGGTCAAGGTTGCAGGTCTCATGTCAGGGCGTGTCCTCCCGGTGAATTGGACGATACTCCGCATCGAAGGCGGCAACGTCGAAGGTCGGTGAGCGGGTCATTGAGGGGCGGGTGAAACGTGCATTGAGCTGCAGGTCGGCAGAGACCCCCCGGCCCTGAGAGATCCAGGCGCCGCCGTCCGGCGTCGCCTGCACCATCACGAACTGCTCATCCGTATTGCCCGGCGCCTCGACCCCCTGTGGCAGCGCCGTCGTGAGACGGCGCGTCTCGGGATCGTAGGCAATCTGAGTCACGTAGAGAATCACGTTCTCGTCGAGACGCCGGATCTTGATGCGCTCGTCCTGAGCGAACGCAACGAATGTCGAGCGATCGATGTCAACACGGCCCCAGTCGGCGGAGACCTCCGAGACCACCTGCCCGTCCTGGTAGAAGTGCAGGGTGAAGTCCTGGAGCGTCGCGTAGCCCGCCCCCTCGAACATCTCGCCGCGCACTGCCTCCACGCGCTGCCCCGGCCCTGTGATCTCGTCATGTGAGGTCAGGACGAAGTTGGTCATCGCGATGGGGATCTCCGGGGCCGGTGCCGCATCGCCCTCAGGAATGACCCGCAGATCACCGCAGCTCGCCAGTGCAGCGGCGCCGAGTGCAGGCAGGCAGCGCCGGAGGTCGAATCTCATGGCCGAGCCTCCACACGATCGACGGCGGCGCGAATCGCCAGCAGACTGTCGAGAAGCGGCGCGAGGTCGTCGAGTTTCCACGAGACCGCCCCGTCGCACAGGGCGCGATCCGGGTCGGGATGGACCTCCATGAAGACGGCATCGGCCCCTGCGGCGACGGCAGCGCGCGCCAGGTGCGGGATGTACTCCCGCGTGCCGCCACTCTGGCCGCCGGCAGCGCTCGGCCGCTGGACGCTGTGGGTCGCATCGAAGACGACAGGGCACTCGGCCTCGCGCTGCATCCACGGGATGGACCTCATGTCCACCACCAGACTGTTGTAGCCGAACGTCGCCCCCCGCTCGGTCACCATGACGCGGTCACAGCCGGCGTCGCGGCACTTCTCGACCGCATGGGTCATGTCACCCGGTGCGACGAATTGCCCCTTCTTGATGTTCACCGCCGCCCCGGTCCGGGATGCGGCGACGAGG
The DNA here is from genome assembly GCA_013360565.1 of Candidatus Sumerlaeia bacterium. Classification (GTDB taxonomy): domain Bacteria; phylum Sumerlaeota; class Sumerlaeia; order JABWBI01; family JABWBI01; genus JABWBI01. The sequence continues at coordinate 10,425 of JABWBI010000004.1, forward strand.
AGGTCCGTCTGCCGGCACAGAAAGGCGGGGATCTGAAGGATGTCGACCGCCGAGGCCGCAGGCGCTGCCTGTGGCGGCTCGTGGATGTCCGTCATCACCGGCACGCCGTGCCGGCGTCTGATGCCCGCCAGCACCGTCAGCCCCTCGTCCAAGCCCGGCCCGCGGAACGAGTGAATCGAAGTCCGGTTGGCCTTGTCAAAGGACGCCTTGAAGATCAGCGGGAGGCCGAGCGGGCGGCAGATCGCCACGAGGCGCTCCGCGACTTCGTCGGCCAGCGCGGGCGTCTCGATGACATCGGGACCGGCGATCAGCGCCAGGGGCTGTCCAGCACCGATGCTCACAGACCCGAGGGTGACCACAGTTGCCATGGTGGGATTCAAGGGTGCGCAGGCCCGAATCCGCAACGCAAATCGCGTGGCGGGATCGATCCCCCTTCAGACCAGTGACTTCCGGGCACCCTCCCGCTCCCCGCCCGGTATCGAGCGCCGGCGGCGCCGCCCCGCCGCGACGAACTCGCGGAAAAGGGGGTGTGGGCTGAGCGGGCGGGACTGGAACTCTGGATGAAACTGGCAGCCGACGAACCAGGGGTGGTCTCGCAGCTCGCAGATCTCCACCAGAGAGCCATCTGGCGCCGTACCGGAGCAGACCAACCCGTGCTCCTCGAGCCGCGGCCGGTACCGGTTGTTCAGCTCGTAGCGGTGGCGATGCCGCTCGCGCACGTCCCGCACTCCATAGGCGCGCTGGGCGCGGGAACCTTCCAGGAGCGCGCAGTCATAGCCCCCCAGGCGCATGGTTCCCCCCAGATTCGTCACGGTCCGCTGGGTCGCCAGGAGGTCGATCACCGGGTGGGGAGTCTCCTCGTCGAACTCGGTCGAGTTGGCGTCCTCGAGGCCGCAGACATTCCGGGCGAATTCGATCACAGCGCACTGCAGCCCCAGACAGATGCCGAAGAACGGCAGCCCATGCGTCCGGGCGTATTGGATCGCCCGGATCTTGCCCTCCACGCCGCGGGAGCCGAATCCGCCGGGGATGAGCAGGCCGTCGAGGCGCCTGAGGACGCTCAGCTCCTCCCCGTCACCGAGCGCCTCGGTGTCGATCTTCACGAGGTCGATCTTCACCTCATTGGCAGCGGCGGCATGGCGCAGGGCCTCGTAGATCGACTTGTAGGCGTCGTGGTGGTTGATGTACTTGCCGGCGACGCCGATCGAGACGGTCTCCGTCGACTCCGTGAGCCGCCGGCACAGGTCCTCCCAGCCGCTCATGTCGGTGTGCAGCACCTCGAGGTTGAGCTTGCGCACGAGGGTCTCCACGATGCCCTGGTCGCGCAGAACGAGCGGGATCTTGTGGACCTCATCCACGTCGATCGCCTGGAAGACCTCACTCGGCGCGACGTTGCAGAACATCGCGATCTTGCGCTGCGCATCCTCGCCGAAGCGCGTCGGTGTCCGGCAGATCAGAAGGTCAGGCTGGATGCCAATCTCGCGGAGCGCCCGGACAGAGTGCTGTGTGGGCTTGGTCTTGAGCTCGTGGGCTCCGCCGATGTACGGGAGCAGCGTGACGTGAACGAAGAGTGTGTTCTCGCGGCCAACGTCGAAGACAAACTGCCGGATCGCCTCCAGGAAGGGGAGCGACTCGATGTCGCCCACCGTTCCGCCGATCTCCACGATGACGATGTCCGCGCTCCCGCTGCGCCCCAGGGCGAGGATGCGATTCTTGATCTCGTCGGTGATGTGGGGGACGACCTGGACCGTCGCTCCGAGGTAGTCGCCGCGCCGCTCCTTGTCGATCACACTCTTGTAGATCTGACCGGTGGTCACGTTGTTCAGCCGGCTCATCGTCGAGGCGGTGAAGCGCTCGTAGTGGCCGAGGTCGAGATCCGTCTCGGCGCCGTCGATCGTCACGTACACCTCACCGTGCTGGAAGGGGCTCATCGTCCCCGGGTCCACGTTGATGTAAGGGTCGCACTTCATCATCGTCACGCGCAGCCCGCCCGCCTCGAGGAGGCATCCCATCGAGGCGGTCGTGATGCCCTTGCCCAGACTGGAGACGACTCCGCCCGTCACGAAGATGTACCGGGTGCTCATCGGCTCTGGCCCTCCCGCACGAGAAGCCGCTCGGCCTCGGCGAGCTCCTCGGGTGTGTCGACGCCGACGGCGTCTCGCGATGTCTCGACCGCGACGATGCCCACCCCCCCGGCGAGAAATCGCAGCTGCTCGAGCTTCTCGATCTGCTCCAAGGGAGCCGGTGGCTGCGAGGCGAAAGCCAGCAGCGTCTCCCGGCGAAAGACATAGAGGCCGAGGTGTTTGAGCCCCCAGGCCTCTCCGGGCGCGGGGGGGGTGCGCACGCGGCTCGGAATGGGACTGCGTGAGAAGTAGAGCGCTCGCCCCCCCGTGCCGACAACGGCCTTCACGACATGGGGTGACTCGAAACTCGCCTGACCATGGATGGGGGTGACCGCCGTCGCGACCCCAGCCCACGGCGTCTCACGCAGCGCGTTGACCGCCGCGTCGATCACCCCGGCATCCAGCAGAGGCTCGTCGCCCTGCACGTTCACGACGAGGTCCGCTTGGGGAAACCGCCGGGCCACATGGGCCGCGCGGTCGGTGCCCGAGGGGCAGTCAGCGGGAGTCATGATCGCCACGCCTCCGAACGCATGGACGGCATCGGCGATCCGGTTGTCGTCTGTGGCCACGACCAGCTCTCCGAGTGTTGAAGCATCTCGCGCCCGGCGCCAGACGTGCTCGATGAGAGGGCGTCCGGCCAGAGGGGCGAGTGGCTTGCCCGGAAAGCGCTGAGAAGCCCACCGGGCGGGAATGACACCGAGCACTGTCATCGGTGCCGCACCTTCGACCGCAGAGGACTGCTCCGCAGGGACTCGCTCAGCTCCCCGGCCTTGACCGTGGCGGTGCCGAGCTTGCCGACCACGATTCCGGCCGCGCGGTTGGCGAGGCGGGCCGCCTCTTCGAGGTCGGTGCCTGCCGCCAGGGCCAGCGCCATGGTTGCAACGACGGTGTCCCCGGCACCGGACACGTCGTAGACTTCGCGGGCTTCGGTGGGGATGTGAAGCGGCGGACGTCCCGGGCGGAAGAGTGACATGCCCTCGGGGCCCCGCGTGATCAGGACCGACTTCGCGCCGGAGATCTCGAGAAGCTGCCGCCCTGCCGCGAGCAGTGACTCCGGTCCGGTGATCTTGCAGCCGCTGGCCGCACCGGCTTCATGGTGATTGGGGGTGATAACATCGACACCACGGTAGAGGGAAAAGTGGCCCACCTTGGGATCGACGACGACTCGGGCACCACGCTTGGCACACTCGGCCAGGAGGGCGGTGATCAACCCGGGGCTGATGACCCCTTTGCCGTAGTCGGAAATCACCGCCGCCCGGTGCCGGCGGACGCAGCGAATCGCGGTGCGGATCAGAGCCTCGCTCTCCAGGCCGTCCGGACGGTTCTCCTCGTAGTCGACGCGGAGAAGCTGCTGATGCTGGGCCATCACACGGACCTTGCGGATCGTGGGGACTCCGGGCACGCAGACGAGCCCCGCCACAGGAAGGCCCCACTGGCGGAACACGCGGCGCAGCTCTTCGGCCGCCAAGTCATCCCCAACGGCCCCCACGGCCAGACACTTGCCGCCGAGCGAGGCGACGTTGGCCGCGACGTTGGCCGCGCCCCCGAGCCGCCGGTCGATCTGCTCCATGCGCACGACGGGAACCGGGGCCTCGGGGCTGATCCGCTCGACAGCCCCGAGCACGTACTCGTCGAGCATCACATCGCCCACGACGAGGACCGGGGCCTGAGCGAAGCGTCGGAGGGCGGCGTGAAGAGTCACGGTGCAAGCGGCGGGGAGGGCATGTGCCCGCGGAGAGACGCGCCGTGAGCGCGTGGCAGAGCTCCTGCCGGCGCCATCGCACCGTGGTCCGGCGTCACGGGATCACCTTGTTGAGCGGGTACTCGATGATGTCCTTCGCCCCCGCCTGCTTGAGCGCCGGAATGATCCGCCGCACCTCGCTCTCGTCGAGGATCACCTCGATGGCCACCCAGCCGGTCTCCGCGAGTTTGCTGACGGTCGGCGACTCCATCCCGCGGATCTGGCCTGAGACCTTGGCCAGTGAGGCCTCGGGGAGGTTCATTTTCAAACCGACCTTGCCCTGCGCCTCGATCGCGCCGCTCATCAGCATCGCGAGGGTCTCGATCTTGTCCCGGATCCAGGGAACGTTCCAGCCGTTGCGATTCGCGATGATGACCGGATAGCTCTTCACCACATAGTCACGCCCCGTGTCGTCGACCGGCAGAATCCGCAGATTGTTCGCCTTGAGCGAAGAACCCGTCTCGGTGATCTCCAAGATGGCGTCGACGAGGTCGGGGACTTTGATCTCCGTGGCGCCCCAGGAGAACTCGACCTGCGCGCGGATACCGCGCTCGGCGAGGAATCGATTGGCCATGTTGACGGCCTCGGTGGCGATCCGCTTGCCGGCGAGGTCCTCGACCCGGTGGATCTCCGAATCCTTCGCCACGGCCAGCACCCAGCGCACCGGATTCCGCGTTGCCTTCGAGTAGGGAATGGACGCGACCGTCACCACATCCGCGCCGTTCTCCATGACCCAGTCCTCGCCCGTGATGCCAGCGTCGAAGACGCCCTGCTCGACGTACTTGGCGATCTCCTGCGCCCGGAGGAGCTTCGCGTCGATCTCGGGGTCGTCGCACTGCGCGGTGTAGGAGCGAGAGCTGACCGCGAACCGGAAGCCCGCCTTCGCCAGCAAGCTCAGCGTCGCCTCCTGAATGCTGCCCTTGGGCAGCGCGAGGCGGAGAGTCGGTTCACCCATTCGCAGGGGCTCCCGGCATGGACTCAGGACTCGCCGTTGCCGGTGCCGGCGGTGGCGGGGTCCGGGCAGTGCGGGCCGCCTCGGCGGCGACCCGGGACTGATAGATCGTCACCTCCGTCCCGCGGGGCAGGAGGTCGAAGAGCTCCTCGACATCACTGTTGCGGAGTCCGATGCACCCGTTGGACGCGCGCGTGCCGATCGTGTCGGGCTGAATCGTCCCGTGGATGCCGATCGATGGCATCTCCCGGAAGCCCATCCAGCGCGTTCCCAGCTCATTGTCGGGGGCGCCTGGGGCCACGTTGCGGCCGGTGACGGGGTCGTTCCAGGCGGGATTGACGCTGCGCGCCTCGATGTGGAACTCGCCCAGTGGAGTCATGTACTCCTCGCGGCCGACGCGGATGGGATAGCGGGCGTAGAACTCGTCGCCGTTGAAGACGAGGAGCGTGAAGTCGTCCTTGTAGATCTCCACGCGGAAGTCCCGCCGCGGAATCTTGATGCGGCGGTTGATCTGGAGGTTGCGGGGGTTGAGGTTGTTCACACGCTCGATCAGCGAGGCGCTGACCCCGAAGCGCCTCCCCAGCCGGTCCAGGGTGTCACCGCGCTGGATGACATAGAGTTCATCGTCGCCTTCGAGCGTGAGGGAGAACAGGACATCGAGATTCAGACCCGAGAGGCGGTCTTCGATCTCGTTGACGATCGGGGACAGGGGGTCGGCTTGGCGCGCCTGACGATACAGGGCCCGGGCCGCCTCGGCGTCCCCGCGGGCCTCTGCGATGCGTCCCTGGCCGTAGAGCCGGTGCTCAGTGAAGTCTGCGGCACCGATCTCGCCGAGCCGGTTGAAGTGCCCCTCGGCGACATCGACTTGCCCTGCCGCCAGAGCACGGAGGGCCAACTCGTACAGCGCCCGGCCCCGGAGCGAGGGGTCCCGCGCCTCATCCGCGAGGCGCTGGTACATGCGCGTCGCCTCGAGACTCGCCTGTGCAGCGGTGTGGGCCTCGGCCAAGAGCATCCAGACGCGCTGGCGCAGCTCGAGGGTCGGCGCTGCATCGGCCAGCGGAGTGGCCGTCTGGATCGCCTGCTGCCACTGGCCGTCGCGGGCTTGGCTCTCGGCCAAGTTGATCGTGTCCTGGGCACCGGCCGCTGCCTTGCCCTGGGACAGCTTGAACCAGACGCCCCCGAGGATTCCCGCAGTGATCAGAAGGCCGATGAAGATGGCGAGAACTTGGCGTGGCACGGTCGCGTCAACTCCTCTCGGGGCAGGGCAGAGGACTGCCGATTAGACACCATGCAGCTCCGAAGCTGTCAACGGATTTGCAGCGGCATCGCGCCCAAGGGACTGAACTGGCACGGCGTGGGTTTGGAAGTCATTCAAGCGGCGACCATCGCAGGGCGATAAGCCGGAGGCGGAGGTGCCCCGCACATCTCGGGCGGACTCAGGCCCGGCCCCTCGCAGGCCCACTCTTGCCAGACTGAGGTCATTGAAGATGAGATCACTGCACTCAGGCCGCTTCTCCCCCACTGCTCTCGCTTCCCTTCTGCTGGCGGTGTGCCCTGCGCAGGCGCGAGCCGAGTGGGATTGTGCAACGGCCACCGCTTCCGCCGAAGGCCTGACCACGGGGACCCCGCTGAGCCTCGAGGCACGGACCTGGATCGTCGATGGCCGCACCTACGTTGCCCGGTGGGGCTCCCTTCACTCGCACACCAGCCTGTCGGATGGCAGTGGCACTCCGGCGCAGGCGTTCGCCCGTGCGCGCGGCATCGCACAGATGGACTTCTGGGGCGTGAGCGACCACGTCGCAGGCCCCCCTGGGACGCCTCAGTCGCTGACCGAGGAGGGCTGGGAGCAGCTGAAATCTGAAGCCGACGCCGCCAACTCCCCTGGCCAGTTCGTCACCTTCTACGGGTACGAGTGGTCGCCCTTCGGTGAGCACATGGTCCTCTGGAACGAGCCGGACCTGCTGGTCACCCGCGACATTCTGCGCTTTCTCGCCCAGTGCGGCGAGCGCGGCCGTCTCGTGAATCTCTCCCATCTCTGGAATGGGCAAGTCCCTTTCTGGTGGGCCGAGGCGCACCCCGTCTATCGGCCCGACTGGGATCAGGTGTTCGGTCTTGCCGATGTCTGGGCCGGGGGACCGTATCGGCCGGTCTACGACGAGCTCATCAGCCAGGGCTACCGCGTGGGAGCCTTCGCAGGACAGGACAACCACGGGCCGGACTGGGGCCTCATTGGCGAAGCGAACGGTTGGGGCGTCGCCTGGTCCGAGGAACTGACCCGTGAATCAATCGACCGCGCCTTCCGCGCATGCCGGACCTATGCGACCCGTGACCGGGACCTCGTCATCACCTACAGCCTGCGTGGCTTGCCCGACCGCAATGGGGAACGCGTCTACCCCATGGGCTCCACGGTGCTCGTCCCGATCACCTTCCCGCTCGTGGCAAGCGTCGAGGTGCGTCAGGCCGCCGGCGGAGAACCCATCGACGCGGTCGAAGTCCTGCGCAACGGCGTGCAGATCGACGTCGTCTTCACCGACGCCGGTGCCTTCGCTCTCGACATCCCCATGGGGACAGCCGACCTGGGCCGGCACGCCTACTATCTGCGGCTCTGGCGTCTGGGAGACGACCGCCCGCTCGCCGTCACGTCTCCCATCTGGGTCGGTGGCTGGTCGCAGAATTCCTTCGGCTACCTGGGGACGTGATCCCTGTCCCTTGAAGCGATGAGCGCGCTGCGGCGGTCACCCGCCGCAGCGCCCCACTTCGTGCTCATCGCAGAGTCTGCTCAGTCGAGAGCGGAGATCTCCTTGATCAGCTCCTTGCGCTCCTTCTCGAGCTCCTCCAGGGCGCTGATCTTGCCCTCGAGATCCGCCAGCTTTGTCTGGAGGTCGAGAATCATCTCCTGCTGCTCGCGGATGACTTCGTTCTTCTCGTCCAGCTTCGTCCGGATCGTTTCGATGATTTCCTGGTTCGTGACCACAGGGGGGCCTCCTTGCCATTCAGGGCGCATGTCCAGCGCCGGGGACGAGAGTTCCCGGGCCGCCAGATATGCTATCGGCGCGGGCCCCTCGGGAGTTGAGTCCGGTCAGTTGCTGCGCTTGGGCAAGAAGGGCAAGATCGTGTTGATGAAGCTCTGGAAGGATCGCGTCTGGATGTAGATGCGCCCCGGGCCTCGATAGCGGCAGACGAAGCCCTCTCCTGACATGGCCGACTTCACCAAGCCCTTGAAGAAGCCGCCGACGCCCTGCGACTGGCCCGTGGCCTTCTCCAGGCTGTAGGTGACCGTCGAGTCGAACGCGACGATGTGGGACGTGTCGACCAAGTACTCTTCGCCGGCATCGAGCGACAGAGCGTGAATCGCGCCGAAGGAGGAGACGAACAGCGTCCCCGAGCCCTGAACGGTCAGCAGAAAGAGACTCTCACCGGAGATCATCGCCTTCAGACTGCCCTGGACGCCGATCTGGAAATCAGCCGCGCCCGCCAGGTAGGAGCCCGATTGAACCATCATTTTCTCTCCCCGGAGCTCGATGGCCATGATGTCGCCCGTCGAGCCAGGGGCAAACGTCACCTCACCGCGCCCTCCCTCTGCGGTGTAAGTCGAGCGGAAGATCGACTCGCCGCCCGCCATGCTCTTGACGGCGCCGAACAACCCGCCTCCGGACACCTGGGCGTCCAGCTTGATGACGGGAGACATCGACACCATCGCGCCGGCCTCCGCCATGATGCGCTCGCCCTGCTCCAGCGTGACGACCAGCAGACTGTAGGACGGCTGATAGAGAATCTCGTGCTGCATGGCCTGCGTCCTTGATAAAGATGATGGCCTCTGGCCACTCGGGTGGAGTGGACCAGAGGCCGCGGCAACTCTCAAGGCCGATGGCGCCGCGCGGCGCCGGACGTCACTGCTGCCGTTGGCCGGGCCTTCCCATGTGTTGGGGGGCCGTCGGATTCGGATCAGGGCCGTCCGAGCGCAGCGCTCCGCGATTCTGGAGCCGTGCCTGGGAGTAGGCGTTCGTGATCTTGGCGAAAGACACCGACGTCGTCTCCTGGCCATCGACGGTGGTCCGCTCATAGACGATGTCCGGAGCGCCGTGGGTGTACACGGGATCGTCGAGATAGTAGTTGTGGGAGTGGTCCTGCGCGAGGGCCGCGGCGCTGAGGCCGAGCGACAGCGCCGAGCCGACGATCATGAGGCGTCGCATGAGTGAGACTCCCTTCTGGATGTGAGATGAGTGTTGCTCTGTCCTGATTATCAGAGCACCCCGCTTCTCTGTCCACTGAAACCGGTGAGCCGGAATGGCCAAGGGCTTTGGGATTGCACAACTTGATGCGCAGCGGCAGAGAGGTCTCATGAGCGCACGCCGTCAGCCATCACGTCCCGGTTCCCCGGGGCGATTCGCCACGCAGCTGCTGGCGATCACGCTCGTCATCGGAATCCTCGTGGGCGCCCTCTCGGCCCTCGGTGCCTTCACTGGCATCGAATGGTGGCTCACCAAGGCCCGGCTGAACTGGCACACCTGGGACTGGCACCCAGATGGCCCCGGCCGCGGGGCCTCCCCATTTCCCGGCGTGGCGCTTCTTCTCTTTGATCGGGCTGATCTGCTCGCAGCGGGGGCCGACGCAGAGCGTGATGGCCAGGACAGCGCGTCTTGGCACGACCGCGAGCAGCTTCAGTGGATGGTCATGCGCAGCCTGGAGATCCTGGCCGACCTCGCATCGCATGACGCCGGGCTCGCTCCGGGTGCCGTCGGCCTGGACTTCTACAATCTCGGGATGGACGACGACCGAAACGCGGAGATCGTGTCGCGGATGACGGTGGCGGCGCAGAGGCTGGAGAACGTGGTCGACGGGTACCGGCTCACGGACGAGACGGGGAGCGACACGACGCTTGCTTCCGCCTCGCGTCACGGATTCCTCGATCTTCTTCCACCGGTGAGGTTCCTGGTGGATGAGGACGCGACGCAGACGGCGACGCTCTGGCGCCGCTCTGCCGCTTCTCGGGAGGATCAGTTCTCGCTGGGATTGGCCATCTGCATGGAGTTCGAGGCCCGGATGCGCCACCGGCCTGAGTGGAGCCCGAGCCGCGTCTCGTTCGCCTCGTGGGATGCTCTCTCGGCGGAAGGTCAACGCTGGCCACCCATGGACAGCGTCGATGACGAGCTGAGGCTGCTCTGGCCGATCATGTTTCTCCCCCCTCGCTCCAGCGGCACCTCCGAGAGCGGATCACCTGCCCGGCGGTCGGCATTTCCCGTCCTTCATTTCCGCGACATGCTTCAGCTCGGCCGCCTGCTGAAGACGGGAGATCCCGCCGAGTGGCCTGGCCTCGGGACGGTCTTTGGCCGTGCGCTGCTCGTCGGCGTCGATCTGCCCGACGTCGATCGAATCCGAACCCCCTACAGCAATCGCCTCCACGGCTCCCAGGAGTTTCCCGGCGTCGAGGTCCACGCACAGATCGTCTGCGGACTCCTGAACGGCTGGGTCCTCCGGCCCCTCGACCGGTTCCTTCCAGCCCTCAATGGGGTTCTGCTCCTCGGACTCATGTTCGTCTCGGCCTGGGGCGCGGGGCGCCTTGCATTCGGCTGGAGCATTGTCGCGGGCGCGCTTCTCCTGGTCGCACTCCTTCTGGTCGATGCAGTCCTGTGGCACTTCGGCCACATCACGCTCCCGCTCACCCAGTGGCTAGTGGGGATCTCGATGGCCAACCGAAGCGCCGCCCAGCTCCTCGCACGGCGCGAGCGGCGGTCGCGCGATCTCGTCATGCAGCGGCTCTCGCAGCACGTCACCGAGCGGGTGGCCCATCACTTGGTTCACAGCCCGCTTGCCGGCGAGCTCGGCGGTGAGCGGCGCGAGGTGACGGTCCTCTTCAGCGATCTGCAGGGCTTCACCTCGCTGACCGAGCGCTTGCCCCCGGAGGTGATGCTCGCATTGATGAACCGCTACCTCGACGCCATGAGCGACGAGATCGCCGCCGAGGGGGGCACGCTGGCCAATTACATCGGCGACGCGATCTTCGCGATCTTCGGCGCTCCCGATGCACTCCCCGACCACGCCCGGCGGGCCGTCAATGCCGCGATCCGGATGCAGCAGGCCCTCAGCCGGTTCAATCTCACGATCACCGCCGAGGGACACGCACCCCTCGCGCAGCGCATCGGCCTGTCCACCGGACAGGTGATCTGCGGCAATGTCGGCGGCACCAAGCGCTTCATCTGGACGGCGCTCGGCGACGCGGTGCCCATCGGGGCGCGACTCGAACCCCTCAACAAGCAGTATGGAACCGGCATTCTGATGACGCAGGCCACTTGCGCGCAACTCGGTCCAGAGTACAATGTCCAACTCGTGGACTCGGGCATCCGAGTCCGGGGCCGGCAGGGTCTGCTCGACATCTACACCGTGGAGGTGCCTCCATGCGAAGGGGGTTGATTTCAGCGGCGCTCCTCGCCGCGGCATTCGCGGCGGGCGCCGGCCCGGCGGATATGATCCTGGCGATCGACGGGGGCGTCTTTGTCGACCGCGCCGGGACAGCGGAGCGCGTGAGCAGCGTTCCATTCACTCTCGAGCCCGGTGACGTCGTGCGCGTCAACCCCGGAGGCCAAGCCCGGCTTCTGGGAGGGGACGGTGAGGGCAGCCTCGTCATCACCCCTGGCCGCAGTCCGCACACAGTCGGTCAACCAACCTCCCTCATCGCGACGCTGCTCAGCCAGTCTCCGTCCGAGAGCGCCGACGTCGCTGGCGTCGACTTCACGACGATGCGCAGCGCCATCCACCTGAGCCAACAGCTGGCGAGTCCCCGCAACACAGCGCTCCGCGAGTGCCCCACGTCTCTCGTGATTGCCCTGCCCGCCGGGACGGCGCGTGAGTTCATCGCGGCCAGCCAGGACGAGGGACTCTCAGCGACGGTGACGCTGACCGTGCTCGGGGCCGAGGAATCCCTGTTCACAGGTCAGGTCCTGTGGAGCCGGGCCGACCTCCAGGGGCTGGCAAGCTCTGACCGCGAGGAAGACCTTCGGACGGTGGAACTGGGTGAGGCCGCCGGCCGAATCCCCACAGGCGAGAGAGTCGTCGCCCACGTCTCCTCCCCGCAGCTGCAGGACATCGCCCTCCGCGACGATGCGACCGAGCCTCCTCCCGAGGATCGCGCCTGGTTCCGAATCTTGACTGACGATGAACGGCTGCGCGCTGAGGCCGATCTGGAGCATGCCCTGCGCATCGCCGAGCGCCTGGGGAACGAGCCCACACAGCGGACCCTCTTCTGTGCGAGGATCCTGGAGAGCCACGGCCTGTCGGCGGAGACGCTCGCTCTCCTCCGCGAAAGCCTCGGCGCCGCTGGGAACGGCGCCAGCGGGGAAGCGCTCGCTCCCCTCGCCCGCTACGAGCAGCGTCTGAGCGCGACTCTCGCGGCACCATGGCAACCCGAGTCGCGGTGACGCTGGACAGGCGCGCTCTCGGAGAGGCAGAATGCGCCGACGCCTCTGACGGCCCAGATTCGACTCTGAGAGGACCTCGATGAAAGCGATCATCCCGGTGGCCGGTGTCGGCACCCGCATGAAGCCCCACACCTACACAGCCCCCAAGGTGCTGCTGCGTGTGGCGGGCAAGCCCATGCTCGGTCACATTCTCGACGAGCTTGTGAAAATCGGAGTCGAGGAGGTCACCCTCATCGTCGGCTACTATGGGGAAAAGGTCATCGAATACGTCGACACCTCCTACAAGTTCAAGCGCGTGAACTATGTCTGGCAGGAGGAGAGGCGCGGTCTCGGGCACGCCATTTGGATCACCAAGAAGCATCACCGGACGGACGAGCCGCTGCTCATCGTCCTCGGAGACACCGTCTTCGAGGCGGACTTCAACAAGCTCTTCAAATTCAAGAACAACGTGCTCGGCGTGAAAGAGGTCGATGATCCCTCGCGTTTCGGCATCGCCCAGCTCGACAAGTCGGGGACGCAGATCGAACGCCTCGTCGAAAAGCCGCCGGAGTTCGTCGGCAACCTGGCGCTCGTCGGCATCTACTACATGACTCAGCCCAAGCTCATGTTCAAGTGCCTCGACCACATCATCAGGCACAGGATCACGACCAAGGGAGAGTATCAGATCACCGATGCGCTGCAGGAGATGATCAACAGAGGCGCCGCCTTCGTGCCCTTCCGAATTGAGGGGTGGTACGACTGCGGCAAGCCGGAGACTCTGCTGGAGACGAATCGCATCCTCCTCGACAACATGGCCAAGCGTGGCAAGTCCCAGGCGCCCCGGCCGTGGAAGGACTCCATCATCATTCCCCCTGTTTCGATTCATCCCAGCGCGAAGATCGTGCGGAGCATCGTCGGCCCGCACGTCGACGTCGCCGAGGGGGCGGAGATCAGCCACTCGATCATCTCCGACTCGATCGTCTCCAGCAACGCGAGCGTCGCAAACATGATCGCGGCGCAGACCATCATCGGCAACGATGCCCACGCGACCGGCGTGACGCACCAGTTGAACGTCGGCGACAGCTCCGAGATCAGCTTGGCCTGACCCCTGTGACTGCGCCTGCCAGGATTCTCCGCGTCGCTGATCTCCTCACGGTCCTCGAGGAGATGGCCCCGTCGTCCCTGGCCGAGCCCTACGACAATCCAGGGCTCCAGATCGGCAGTCGCCGCCAGGCGGTGCAGCGCATTCTCGTCGGCCTCGAACTGAGCCCTCGCCTACTCAGCGAGGCCAGGCGGCGCCGGTGTGACACCGTGCTCGTGCATCACCCGCTCTTTTTTCTGCCGGTCAAGCGCCTCCTTGAGGAAGAGCTGGTGGGCGGTCTTGCGCTCGCCGTGGCGCGAGCGAGGCTGACGCTCATTGCGGCGCACACAAATCTCGACAAGTCCCCCGAAGGCACAGGGCCTGCCCTCGCCGCCGAGCTGGGACTCCGCCACACCGAGGTTCTCCTGCCGGAGCGCCTGGGCGCCGACGTGAAGTTTGTCGTGTTCGTCCCCGCAGGACATGAGGCGAAGGTCATCGAGGCCATTCACCGCGGCGGCGGCGGCGTCATCGGAGAGTATGATCACTGCTCCTTCCGTGCGGAGGGGACCGGCTCCTTCCGTGGCAGCGCCCGCGCGAACCCGGCGGTCGGACAGGCAGGCCGTCTGGAGCAGGTGCGCGAATTCCGCCTCGAATCCCTGGTGCCGCGCAGAGCCCTTGCATCCGTGCTCGACGCCGTGCGCAGGGTCCACCCCTATGAGGAGATGGCCTTCGATGTCTATCCACTCGAACAGCCCCTGTCGCCATTCGGCCTTGGCCTCCGGGCGACGCTGGAGAGGCCGATGACGCTCCGCGCATGGGCCGCCCATGTGAAGCGCCGCCTTCGCCTGCGCTCCGTGCGAATGGTCGGAGACCCGCAACAGCGGGTCCGCCACGTCGCCCTTGCCACGGGCGCGTGCGAGTTTCTGCTCCGCGATCTCGCGCCTCCGCACATCGACTGCCTGGTGACGGGAGACGTGAAGTACCACCTGGCCGTGGAGGCCCGCGCCAAGGGGCTGGGTGTCGTTGACCCCGGCCACTGGGCGAGCGAGGTGATCGTCTGCGAACCCTGGGCCAGAGCACTGCACCGCCGTCTCACGGCGAAGGGCTGGAGTGTCGACGTCTTCGCCGCGACCGAGAACGATCCTGATCCCTTCGTGACGGTGTGATGATGGAAGACCTGCCGCGTGAGGAGATGTCCCGGATCTGGCGTTCGCTGGTGGAGCTCCAGCGCATCGACGCCGAGAGCCTCGCCGTCGATCAGCGGCTGTCCGCCCTCCCCGCCAAGGTGGACGCCGAGCACCAGCGCCTCGCGTCCAAGCAGGCGGCGCTGAGAGACCACGAAGCCAGGGGCGAGAGTCACGCGCGCGAGCGGCGCGAGTGCGAGCGCCAGATTGCCGAGCGCGAGGAGAAGGTGAAGCGTCTTCAGGCTCAGCTGTTTCAGGTCAAGACACAGAGGGAGTACGACGCGATCGGCGTTGAAGTCACGGTGCTTCAGCGCGAGATCAGCGACATCGAAGACCGTGAGCTCGCGCTCATCGAGGCCGAGGAGACCCATGCGCGCGAGATCGAGGCTCTCCGCCGGGCCGTCGACGAGCTCCGGGCCGGCACCGCCAAAGAAATCAGCCGCCTCGAGAGCCTGCGGGAGGAGGCCGAGAGAACGCGTGAGGTCCTGCTGGCCGACCGGCCGCGCCATGCCTCGTCGCTGCCTGATGAGATTCTCCGGCGCTACGACACGCTCCGCCTTCGCTTCCCCGACAGCGCCGTGGTGCATGCCGTCGAGAGCACCTGCGGCGGCTGCCGGATGGGGCTCGTCAACCAGACGATGCTGCAGCTCAACCTCGGGCAGCGATTCACCTACTGCGAACACTGCAGCCGCATGCTGGTCCCTCAGGAGAAGGCCGGATGAGATTCCCCCTGTTCCCTCTCATGCTCCTGGCTGCCACCGTGCTGCCCGGCCCGGCAGCCGCCGGCCCGGCGGTGGTCGGTCTCTACGCTCGGGCCCTCCCGGACGCTCAGGACCGCGCCGCGCAGTGGGACCGGTGCGAAGAGACCGGCGTCACCGATCTCTTCGTTCAGACGTTTCACGGCGGCATGACGATCTACCCCTCCAACGCGGAGCGCACCTTCCCGCAGCGTCCTGACCTCGCGGGCACCGACCTTCTCCAGACCTACATCGACGAGGGCCATGCGCGGGGCATCCGCATCCACGCCTGGGTGGATCTGCTTCTCTGGGGGCCGGACCGCGCCACGCTCGAACCTGGAGCACCGCTCCCCCTGGCGCTCAACCATCCCGAGTGGCAAGTCGCCGATGCCTCGGGAGCCACGACGGGGCCCCTCTTCGTCACACCGGCTCATCCCGACGTGACGAACCGGGCCACACTCGTCTGCCTTGAGATCGCCCACTCGCACCGGGAAATCGACGGGATTCACCTCGACTACCTCCGCTACCCCGGGGGCGGCGACTTCACCTACGATGCCGCGGCTCTGCGCACTTTTCAGGGGCAGGGGCACCCCGATCCCCGGCACAATCGCAGTCCGGAGACCGCGCAGGCGTGGCGCGCACACTGCGAGAGCCGGCTGCGTGATCTGGGCAATCAGATCGGACTGATCATCGACGGTCTCTTCGAAGATGACATCCTGGTCACCGTGGCTGTGCAGGCACGCCCCGCGGACGATGACCTGACGTATCAGAGCTGGCCCTCCTGGCTCGCCGATGGGCACATCGACGCTGCTGTGGCGCAGTGCTTCTCAGCAGACCTCGATGCCATTCACGAAGAGGCCGCGGCGGCCATCGCGGATGCGGCAGAGACGCCCTGCTGGATTGCCCTGGCGTGTCAGCCCCGCTCCGGCAGGCCGATGCCGCACGATCAGATCGCTGCGTTGGCCGGGCTGAATCCCGCCGGAGTCGTGCTCTTCAGTGACGCCTGGCTCGCGCCGGACGGCGAAGTTCGGCAGTCCATCCGCACAGTGTTGAGATCCAGTGAGGGGTCGCCGGAGGGGAGCTGAGTCAATGGGGACGCCCGGCGTCACCGATCTCGTCGAGAATCTCCGGCACGAGCACTGAGAGGGCTCGCACCAGCTGTCCAGCAGCCTCTCGCGCTCTCCTGCGCTGACGAATCACGGCGCGGAGACGCCCGGGATGCAACCGGAAGCGATGGGTCCCTGGGCTCTGGCCCGCCACAGATCCGAGATCCTCCTCGACCGTGTCCAGAATCACTCTGACGGAGAGCCAGGGAATGGCGAGCCGCGAGGCGATCTGACCTGCGGCCGCACTCTCCATGTCGACCCAGCTGACTCCATGCTTCTCGGCCGCCGCTCGCTTGGACTCCGCATCGGCCAGCGCATGGATGGACGTCAAACTCGGAGCGAAGCGCCATGGCGGTCCCTGCGCACGGACTGCGGCGCGCCCCGCTCTCTCCACGAGCCAAGCCGGAGGGGCAAGCACGGCAGGTGGAAGGAGCACCCGTTCGGAAATGCAGATGTCACCTCCCCGCAGACTCTCAACTGTGGCGCCGGCTGTGCCCACCGACAGAATCCCGCTCAGATCGAGGCGCGTGTCGAGGTGGATGAGTGCCTGCCGGCATGCGTCGACGCCGACCCCCGTCGCGACCGCGGCGACGTTGCCCTGGGGTGTCCTCCAGCGCTGAACGGGCCAACGCCCCACCGTCAGCGGCGGGAGAGGAGTCCACCCCGCATGCCCGAGGCTCACGATTTCCTCGCGGACGGCGGCGGCGATCAGGAGCACGTCAGAGTTCCTCCCCTGGCCAGAACGCGCTCGCGAGGGGATTGACGATGAAGACCAACACGGTGAAGAGGGCCACAAGAAAGGCCGCGCAGAGCGCAATCTCGCGCGGATTCTTTGGGATGGCGCGCCAGTTCACCCCGACGAAGAGCGCCGCGATGAAAGGGAGCGCCGGAATGCCCGACGGTGTCAGAAGGGCTGACAGCAGTGATGTGATGATGGCGACAACCAGAGCGACGAGGTTGCGCATCAGAGGCAGGGCAAAGCGCCGTGCGACCTCGAGCAGAATGGCCGCGACGATGAGATCGCCAAAGCCGAACGCCGGCGTGACAGCGAGGCCTCCTTCCCCGGCCGGCGTCAGATTGGGGTACCAGAGCAAGAGCGCCTGCCCCAGCTCGGACTCGAGGGGGGTCTCCTGGATCTCCGCCGCGACGCGCCCCGTCGGCCCGAAGTACACGCTCCAGATGTCCACAGCCGTCAGGACGAGCACGATGGGAATGACCCAGGACAGGTTCTCCACGCGCCCGGCGATCAGCTTGCCGATGAAGAGCGACGAACCGATCAGGGCCACGTTGGCGACGCCGAATTGGAGCACCGTCGCAAGACTGCGCTCGGGCGACGGATCGAACAGCAGATGCACCCCCTGACTGACCGCCGTGCAGATGACACCGGCGACAACAAGGCCGGGGACGGTCCATTCGAGCAGCACGCCCCGGAGAATGAGCCACATCGTCGTGAGCGTCAGGGCGAGGGCCGCAAACAGAGGCAGGAGCAGAAGCGGAGTCCCTGCGAGGCGTCCCATGGCATCTTCGGACATCGCCGCTGTGGCTGTGCTGAGAACACTGTATGCGCCCACCCAGAGTGCGAGCGCCAAGCCGAGCCCAAGGACAGGGTTCCGATGAGTGGCATCTACCCGGCTCTCCAAAGTCACCGCTCAGGACTCCTGCGCGGCGGGGATGGGAATTCGCGGGCGTCTCGATCTCCCGGGAGCCACTCGGCAATGGCGATGAGGAGCCCCAGCAGCAGGCATGCGGGGAGCAGCGCGAGCCAGACCACACCGGCCCAGAGCCAGCGCAGCGACAGCAGGCGATCCGCGATCTGCCACGAGAGCTTTCCCCGCAGTGTGTCCAGCTCGGATCGAACTTCCCGGAGCTCGTGCGTGAGCCTCGTGATCTCCCGGTCCTTCGATTCGAACGCCAGGGAGATCTCCAGCTTGCCGTCCCGTCTGCGCGGACTGCGGCACCACACGGCCAGCGGCTCGATCGTCTTGTCCCATGTGAGGCGAGCGCGGACGAGTGCCTGAGCCTGGATGCCGCGCCGTGCGACTTCCTCCGGCTGATCCAGGGCCTCCCGGATCGCGCGCTCGATGGCATTCCGATCCGACGCATCGACCACCCATCCGGCCTCCCACTCGGCGATCAACGGCGCCAGCTCATCTCCGTCACCATGGATCACGGGGAGACCTGCCCAGAGATAGAGGACTGTGCGCGTGGCGAAGGCCAACTCGCGCTCGGGGTTACGGGCCATCACATCGAGGGCAACACCACAGCGGCCAATCGCGTCGACATAGGCGTCACAGGCGGTCAGGCCATGCACGCTCACGTGCGGTGAGCCCGCCAGCCTCGCCAAGAGCGCTTCGAAGCGCCCGCGGGACACATCGAGGCGCGGATGGGGACCACCCCAGAAGTGGAGGTGACCTCGCTGCCCGCACTCCATCACGTCGAGCAATGTGTCGATCGCCAGGCGCGGGTCCTGCCACGGGAGGAACATCCCCCCGTACACGAACTGATCCACCGCATGGCTCTGCTCCGGCAGGGCTGGACTGACGCTGAACGGAATCACGGGCAGCAGTTCGCTGGTCACGGGAAAGCCAGCGAGTGCCACGTGGTTGAGGAAATAGAGCCGCTGGCGTTCTCCGGAGCAGACGACGAAGTCGGCCCGGCGCAGAGCCGCGAGCTTTTCCTCGAGATGTTCGGCCCAGTTCTCGGCACCCCAGAGCCGGCGTTCGAGCAGGTGAGGACCCGCGAGGTCGATGGCGAGAGGCTGTGTCAGCGGGGGAACATCGCGCAGCAGACCCCAGTGCTGGGCGACGATGCAGCCCGGGCGCCACCGCTCAACCTGCTCGGCGATGGTCGCCGGCTCCCAGAGAAGGGCGTGGTGCGCCCGCGCGGGCTCCTCCTCCACGTCAGGCATCGCCAGCCGCCGCGTCGCAACCTTGGCATCCAATCCGGCGCAGCGCAGTCCGCGCATGAGGCCCCAGGCCCGGAGCCCGGCGCCGGTGGTGACTTGGCCGGGGAGTGGCAGGGGTTCTCCGGTGAGGACCAGGACGTCCATCGTCTTCCGATCATCGCTCCGCGGGCAGGGAAGGCAGCCGCGTCTCCATCCAGTGCATGAGAGCAACGTCGATCAAGAGGGGCGGGGCAGGCAAGCTCAGGAGTCGCTCCGCGAAGAGGCGCGCCGCCACCTCCTCGCAGATTCGCGCCTGCAGAGATGACCGCGTCTCGCCCGTCAGCGCGTGGAACCCCTCGTGAGCCATGGCGAGCGCGCGGAGGCTCTCGAGGCCCACTCCGCGCAGCGGCGCACAGCATGGGACCTCGATCTCACGCAGCAGTGCCGCGAGCCGGGCCAGTGCTCCCCGCCAGAGGCAGATGCGACGCTCCGAGCGCTCCCAGACGCTGAAGACCATTCCGTCCTCTGGCCTGTCCTCAACCGAGATGCCCCGTCTCTCCAGCTGCTTCACCAGGCCCTCCGGTGTCGGCGGCGTCAGTGTCGCGATTGCCTGCCCGGCGAGGAGCTCCGCATCGCTCTCGATCGCCTCACGCTCTGTCCAGCTCAGGCGCTGCCCTCCAGGAAAGCCCTCCACGAAGAGATCGACGAGGTCTCGCCGCTGCTGTGCCCTGTCCTGATGCAGCCGGGCCCGGCGCCACTGGCAGATCGTGTCCTCTGTCCGGGTGCCAAGCAGCAGTCCGCCGTGACGGTGCAGCACCGGGACAACAACGCCGGTGAGCGCGGCAAGAGAGGTGACAAACATCTTCGCCTGGCCCAGCCGGGCCTCGCGCACGATGCCCGCCGCTCCGAGCACCGGGTCGATCCGGCGAAATCCCTCCGAGCTCCCAGGGACGGGGTCGACTCTCACGCGCTCGATGCCCCCACTCGGACTTCGCCGGTGGGCAGTAACGTGGGACTGTCCCTCCTGAAAGCCGATATCCAGGTAGGGGACCTGCGCGAGTTCCTCGCACAGGTGAAGCGCGGTGTTGGTCGTCTGGTCGGTGCCGATCTGCAGGATGACTCCACCTCGATGCAGAAGCCAGCCCAGCGGGCTGCCGGGCCCGACAGCGTCACGCTGGGAGGAGGTGACCTCCTCGGCATCCGCTCCCCACGCAGCGTATGAATGCGTCGGGTGACCACTCCGATGCACGTCAGGCCGGCGCCAGAAGGTGTCCGTGACCAGTCCGACCTTCGAGGGACTCGTCGCGGGATCGTACGGGGGATTCCCCCACTCCGGCAGCGAGAAAGTGAAGGTCGGCATGACAAGAGTCCCGCTGGGTCCGAGCACCAGCTCCAGGGCATCGATGACGGCGTCCGCGCCGTCGGCCACCATGCCGATGGTCCTCAGACTGCTGTGGACGACGACACGCTGACCCGGCGCGAGACCCGCCGCGAAGAGGTCCCGGACGAGACGGTCGCGCGAGATCACTGTGGCGGCACCGCGGCAATGAAGCGGCGCGCGATGATCTCCGGCCTCGTGATCGCCGTGCCGATCACCACGGCGTGGGCGCCTCGCCGGAAGGCCTCGGTCACGTGCTCCGGGGTCTCGTACCTGCCTTCCGCAATGACCGGCACCCGGAGGTGATTGGCGAGAGCCTCGACGAGATCGAGGTCGGGCCCCGGCTGATGCGGGCTGTCGGCCGTGTAGCCAGACAGGGTGGTACCGACGGCATCCGCGCCGAGCTGCTCGGCGCGCAGCCCATCCTCCAGAGTGGCGCAGTCCGCCATGACGAGGACGTCCAGCTCGGCGTGCGCTCTCCGGATGATCTCTCCGAGCGCTTGGCCCCGGGGCCGTGGCCGGGATGTTCCATCCAGTGCGATGGCCTCCGGGCGAAACCGCGCGACATCGTGTGCGGCCTCGAAGGTCGGTGTGATCCGGACGTCGAATCCGGGCCAGTCCTGCTTCAGGATGGCAAGGAGAGGGAGGGACACACTTCCCCGGATGGCCGGGATATCCTCGCTCCCATTCGCCCGGAGGCCGACGGCTCCCGCCCGCTCAGCCGCGCGGGCCATCGCGGCCATGATGCGCGGATCGCGGAGCGGGTCTCCCTCGGGGGCCTGGCAGGAGACAATGACGCCGCGCGGGAAGACCTCGGTGAACCGCCTGACCCTCACTGCTGACTCTCGTCCTCGCTGATGAGCGTGCCGATTCCCTGGTCGGTGAACAGCTCGAGCAGCAGCGCGTGAGGGACGCGGCCATCGAGAATGTGAACTGCGCCGACACCGTCCCGGATGGCCGCCGCCGCGCCTCGGACCTTGGGGATCATGCCGCCGCTGATCGTCCCGTCCGCGATCAGTGCTTCCACCTCACCGGCCAGAATCCGGTCGATCAGGGTCGAGGCATCCTTCAAATCCCGGCAGACGCCAGGGGCGTCGGTCAGCAGGATCAGCTTGTCGGCCTTCATCGCGGTCGCAATGGCCGAGGCGACGGAGTCTGCGTTGATGTTGTAAGGCTGTCCTCGCTCGTCAGGCCCCACGGGCGAGACCACGGGGATGATGCCCCGCTCCTGGAGAATGTGGAGGATCGATGGGTTCACCGACTGCACCTCGCCGACGTACCCCATGTCCTTGGCCCCCTGGAGCTTCCGCGCGGTGATGAGTCGATCATCCTTTCCCGTGACTCCGGCGCTGCGCCCTCCAGCGCGCTGAATGCCCGTGACAATCTCCCGGTTGACCGTGCCGCTCAGGACCATCTCGACCACCATCAGCATGTCCTCGTCTGTCACGCGCTGACCATCGACGAACTGCGCCCTGAGGCCCATGCGCTCCGCGGTGCGAGAGATCTCGGGGCCTCCGCCGTGCACGACAATCGGCCGCATGCCGACGTGCTCCATCAGGACGAGGTCCGTGTACACGGCCTGCTCGAGGTTCTCGTCGGTCATCGCCGCCCCGCCGTACTTGATCACGAGTCGCGCCCCGCGGAACCGCTGGATGTAGGGCAGCGCCTCGACGAGCACGCGCGCCGTCGCCTCCGCGGTGGCAGAGGGTGTGACTTCGGGAACCATCGCGCGCTGGTTATGCGGCGCGCCCAGGGGAGGGTCAAGGGGCAAAGGCAAAGCCGCCGCGGACGAAGGCCTGCTCATCCCAGATGGCCCAGCCGGTCGCCCCGCACTCCTGGGCCGTCTGCACCTGTGTGGCGAGTGCCTCAGCCCCCTGCGCCGCATCGAGACCGGCCCAGAGCGGCATCCCCTCGGCCAGGAATCCCATCGAGAGACCCACCTCGCGCCGCACGAGGTCCTCGCCCCCGTAGATCATGGGGATCGCCAAGTCCAACGTTCCCTCGCGGAGCCAATCGGCCCAGTGCTGGGACTTCTCTTCGAGCATGTGGGGCGGATTGACCGCCGCGGTGATGGGGAGGCCCGGATGAGCGACACGCCACCGGGCGTCGAACTCGCGCATGAAGTCGTTGATGACCAGCCGGCGCCAGCTCGCGAAGGCGCTGGGCGATCCGTGACTGATGCGGGCATCCGCCTCGAACGCCGCCTGCGAGACTTCATCGTGCCCCCAGTCGGGGCCCATGTACCGAATCCGGTCAAGGTTGATCCCGTCGACCTCATAGCGGCTCGCCACGTCGAGCAACACCGACGCGATGAACTCGCGCGCCTCCGGGACCGCCGGGTTCACCATGAAGTGATTGACGCCAAGGTCCTCGTTCCAGAGTGCGATCTCGCCGGAGGCATTCTCGACGCGCCACCCGGGGTGGGCCTCCAGGACCCAGCCGCAGTCCGTCTCGTCGCCCTGCTCCCGATTGTAGTGGACGAAGAAGCCATACTCGGCCCAGGGCCACACCATCAGACCGCGGGCGTGGGCTTCGCGCACGGTCACTGCCATCGGGTCCCAACCCACGAAGTCCGGGTGCTGAGGGGCCAGGTCGCTGCCGGGGTAGAGCAGGTGCCCATGGAACCAGAAGTTGGGCATGATCACATCGATGCCCCGCTCCGCACAGGTCTCGATGAACTCCGCGATGGCCGCCTCGCCGGAGGCCATCAGGTGGCGATTGAGCCAGATTCCCGACGTCGCCTCTCCCGCGCCGGGAACCGGCCCGTCCGCCTGAGCCGGGGCCTGCGCCACGGCCGCCACGATGACGAGCGCAGTCAGAGCGTGCTTCATGCGATGCCTCCGGCGACAGAGACGGCTCCGGGCACGGGACCCGGAGCCGCGGAAGATGGGCAACGTCAGGCCGCCGGATTCACTGGCGCAGACGAACGATGTCACCGTTGCTGATGGTGCCGTTCGTGGCGTCGTACTGCCAGATCGGGGACGGGAAGCCAGCGTCGAGCACGTCGAAGTCCCGGTCCGGCCCGAAGCTTAGTGACGCCCAGAGCGGCTCACGCAGCAAATTCGTCCCGTCCGACACCTCGGGCCAGTAGACGAAAATCATCTGAGCCGTGCGCGGGCGCTGGTTCACGGTGGTCCCACTCATCGTGATGTACTCGACGAGGAAATCGGTGCCCCAGTAGACGAGCACGCGCTGGTCCGAGGCCCCGAACCCCGCCGGTGGCAGCGCGGTCGCATTGAAGGCATCCGGGAAGGCCGATGTGATGTAGGCGACCGGGGTGGTCAGCGCGGTGTAAGCGCGGATGCGCGGCGACCACGTGGCGTCGGTCGTCTTGTCGACGGACAGGGGATAGCGGTTGTAGTCGATGTAGTACGACTCGATGGCCGTGGCGAGCGAGCGCTGGTCGGCGCGCACGCGGGAGACCTTCGCTCTCGTCTGCGCCTCGAGGAAGTTTGGGACGGCGATCGCCGCGAGAATCGCGATGATCGCCACGACGATGAGCAACTCAATCAGGGTGAAACCCCGAAGTCGATGCATGGTGAAACCTCACACAGAGCAGGGGTGAATGTGCACCTCCGGGACCCGACGCGCCAGCGGATCCCTGGACGGCAGGGACCAAGTTCCGCCCGCCGGAGACGAGCGTCAAACCCAATCCAACAGCGCCCGAAATGCAAGCGATGGTCAGGAAACTGGACAGATCAGAGCGCCGACTCGGTCTGACCCGGGGCCTGCGCGGGCTGCTCGGAGGCGGGCTCCTCGGCGGCGCCTCCGCACGCGGTCAGCGTCGCCATCGCGGCGAGGGCGAGGAAGGTCAGGGTGGCAAGTCTCTTCAACATGGGGGCAGGTCTCCTTTGGCTGTCTCAGCTGCGATGCCGCGCAGATGACTCTCCGGTCCTCACGGGCCGGAGGCACTGCGGAGAATCCACGGCGCCAGGGTACTGTCAACGGGAGAGACACTCCCGCCCGGCCTGCGGAGAAACCGACTCTCAGAGGTCCGCGTCACCGCCCGGCTGCTCCGCACGTCCCAGGCTCTCCGCAAGGAAAGTGAGGACTCCCTGAAACTTGACCTCGTTGCCCTTGTCCGCATCGATCAGGCGCTCGTGCGCCTCGATCATCATCCGGATCCGCTCCATGCGGCTCATCGGGGGCGCCTCGGGCAGCGGCTCGAAAGCGCCGGGCATGACGGCCGTCCGCCGCGCTCCCGTCTCGCGCACGTCCAGGAAATGAGTCAGCCCGAGCGTCCTCAGCAGCTTCGAGGTGTGCTCGTTGAGGTTCACGATGACCATCTTGCCCCGCTTCGACTGCCGCTGGCGCAGTCCCACACCCGCGATCACTCCCATGAACGTCGAGTCCATCGACGTGCAGTTCTCGAGATCAACGATGAGCTCGAGATCGGGATCGGTCGCCAGCTGCCGGTCGAGGAACTGCTTGAGCCCGCCACAGTTCTGAAACGAACCTCTCCCCTCGACCCGCACGACGTAGAGGTGCTCGCCCGCCTTGCCCACCTGAATGGGCTCCGTCTGGCTGCGGCTGGCCTCCGGTGCTTTCACGTCAGACCTCACGAATCGCGGAGCGTAGTCAGCGCCGCTCCGGGCTGTCCAGCCCTTTCGGACAACGGCCGGCGTGGCCGGTCCCGTCTCAGGGGGCGTTCACCCTGAGGACAACATCGCGCGCGTCAATCACGCCGTTGTCATCCATGTCGGCACCCAGCAGGGCGTCACCGGTGAGCACGGAGGCACCCAAGATGTGCTGGACGATGGTATCGGCAGTTGGGAGCGGAATGTTCACCTGATATGTCAAGCCGGCCGTCGCGGACCGGCCCGTGTAGGTGGCACCGGTGAACGCGACGGCGGTCACGGCGTTAGCTCCCTCGGCCAGGGCAGGCGCCGAGGCCGTCCAAGTCCTCGATCCCTCTCCCGAGCTCTGGAAGATGGCCGGGGCGATCTGCCCATTGACCGCGACGAGCGTCGAGTTGGCCGCCTCGTTGGTCGTGATGGTCACGAGCGGACCGGCGGTCTCCGGCAGGATCGCGTTGTCCGCCGGTGTGACCGACAACACCGAGGGCTCCGCCGGGGAGCCACTGTCGGCAGGCGCGGGAATGACAATGTCATGACGCAGCGTGACCGCGGCGTTGTCCGGGGAGTCGATCACGCCGTCGTTGAGTCCCGGACCGTCGCTGAAGGCTCGCCCGTAGGCGTTCTCGCTGTTGCCCACCTGCCCGCCGGCGACATCCACGGCGTCGGGCCCCGCTCCGATGTCGCGCGTGGAGTCGACCTCGTTGTTGTAACCGCCCGCCAAGTCCGGGCCGAAGCGCTGGTTCTCGAAGGTCGCTGCCTGGATCGTGATGGTCCGCGCGGCCGCTCCGGCCAATCCCAGAGCCGCGCGCGGAATCGAGAACTCGATCAGGTCGTTCTCCGCACTGATGTAGCTGCTCTCCCCCGCAGGGGCGAACCAGGCGAGAGTGTCGTCGTCGTCGAACACCTCGACTTGGCTGAAGGAGCCGTTGACGAAGTGCACCTGGACCGAGAAGTCCCACGTCCTGCCACCCGACGCGTCGAGGAAGGTCCCCGACTCGTCTCCGATGAAATCGGAGATCACCGACGTCATGTCGCCCGGCTCGTTCGTGTCGATCCCCACGGCGAAGGACGGCCGGCGGACATCGCCGATGTCGCGCAGGCGCGCCAAGAAGTGGAGAGCTGTCGCCGTCGCCGCCA
Organism: Candidatus Sumerlaeia bacterium; assembly: GCA_013360565.1. GTDB lineage: Bacteria > Sumerlaeota > Sumerlaeia > JABWBI01 > JABWBI01 > JABWBI01. The sequence continues at coordinate 36,719 of JABWBI010000004.1, forward strand.
CGCGCATCTCCGTCAGGTCCATGTTGAAATCGCCGGCGTCGCCGAGGTTTCCGATGTCGGGGTCGTCCCCCAGATCCGTGCGGCAGTCGCCGGCTCCTCCCGTGTAGATCCACTCTCCGTTCGATGTCGTGATGCTGTGGATCTCCGGCGCCGGTGTGCCCGTCCAGTCGTTGTCCTGGCCGTCGGCCAGGCGAGGGCTCGGAGCCGGGGCGAAATCACTCGCCCCGATGATCAACACCTGAGTCGACTCCTCGTGGGGGATTCCCGTCCCGTTCAGCCCTGTCCAGGAGCGCACACGGAGCGAGGCGGCACCATTGAACAGCTCCGCGGAGCCGACGCTGGCCGTGAGCACGGTGCTCGATGGGGGCGTGGGTACGCTCTGCGTCAGCAGCAGACTCTCGGTTTCGCCGCTCTGAACGAACAGCTGCAGCGAACGGGCGGTGGACTCCAGGCCGGCGATGCTCACGCTCAGCGTCGCGGGATTCTGGAGCAGAACGGCCGGTGGCTGACCGGGGGCAGGCGGCGCCGGGTGCACGATCGCGAACTGGGCGCCTGGCGTCTCCGCTGCCACCTGGACGCTCTGCGTCACGAGGGATGGCGGCTCGCTCCCATCGTTCAGCTCTGCGCTGACCTCAAAGGAGTGGGCTCCGAGGCCGTATCCCCGCCAGTTGAAGCGGAACACGTCGAACTCGTCACCCAGGTCCGTGTCCTGCTGGTAAAGTGTGTTCTCGCTCCCCACCAGTCCGGGACTGAAGGCCTGTGCCGGGTGAGCCGTGCCATCGACCGTGAGAACGACGTTGAAGGAGTCCGGTGCCGTTCCCGTCGGGTCGAAGGTGTAGAATCCTCCTCCGGGCTTCGCGATGTCCACGAGCACGCGGATGTCGTCGACGGTGTTCGCGGTCACCAGGCTGGCGAGGTTCTGGAGCTGAACCTCCGGGACCGAGACGGAGGCGTCGATGTTGTCGAACCGCGTCACGCTGGCGTTCCCCGTCTCCTCGAAGGCAACGACAACCAGCGTGTGCAGGCCGGGGTCGATCTCCGTCCAGTTGAAGCGGAACTCGCCGCGGTCGACCTGGTTCGCCCGGCTGGTGGGGCTCACTGCCGCGAGGGCGGCCGCATCGTTCCCCACGAAGTCCGGGAGAACATGGACCGAATTCGCCGTGAAGTCGGCGCAGTCGAGCACGACCTCGTACTGCACCGACTGGACGTCCCCGGCGCCGGTGCGGCCCGGGAAGCGCAGGGCCATCGGTGGCGGCACCCGGTCGACGCAGATGACCTTGCGGAAAGTCTGGTAGATGGCCGGCAGGGTGCTCGGGACCCGGCGGAGAAACGCGACCGCCTCGATGTAGTGCAGCCCCTCGGAGAGCTGTGATATGTCGAGCGCCGCGGAATAGGTCCCGTTGCCCCCGAAGCCAGGGCTTGAGCTGGTGAACGTCTGATAGCCGCGGAACTCGCCTCCCGGGAAGAGCCCCGTGCCAATGATGTCCTGGGCACCGGCGTCGATGCGCACGATGGCGTTGTCGTCGAGGTCCTCGTCCTGCATCGTGAGCGTCAGCGTGACGCTGTCCGCGGTGATGACCTCGATGGGAGTGATCCTGCGCTGGCCGTGGGGCACTGTGGCGGCGTCGGGAGCGATCGTCGAAGAGACCGGCGTGATCACCAGCGGGGCCGCACCCAGCCCCCGGGGCTGCGCCGGGCCCCAGGCGGCATAGCCTCGCCCATTCGCACTCGAGGGGATCGTGACGGTCGCGTTGCCACTCCCGTCCACATTGACCGTCGCCGACGCCCCCGCGTTGCCGGTCAGCTCGACGAGCGTCACGTTGCGAAAAGCCAGATTGGCCAGATTCCGCGTCGCCGCGGAGGCCCCGTTGTCATTCAGGCCCACAAGGAGCGCGTTCTCTCTCTCGTAAACGTAGGCGTCTCCGTCGATCCAGCGCGTGCGGTGCGCACCCCGGGCATACTCGTGGTGGATGTCGACCAGACGTGTGATGCGGTCCCCGAATTCGCCGCCGAGGGCGTCTCCGCGCCCGCGCTGGGGAAAGTCCCGCCCCGTGCCGAACTCCAGGGCGTTGAAGTAGACCACGGGAAAGCCCGTGCGTGTCAGGATGTGGGCATAGGCGATGTTGTCGTTCGCCGGCGGACCGTTGTCGTGACTCGAGACGAACTGAACCCCCCGGGAGCCGTCGTTCGCGTTGCCGTCGCTGCCGTCGAAGGACGCGAACTCGAAGCCCCTCATGTCTCCGAAGCCGTTGCCGTTGAGGATGTCACGCATCGTGAAGTAGAGCGGGAAGTCGAGCACATCGCGGTTTCCCACGAGGTCTTTGCGGGTGTAGGAGTTCAGAACCCCGAAGTTGCCGTCGTACACTTCGCCGAAGCTGAACGGGGTGGACCCGTCCGGGTTCGAGTCGTCGAGAGCGGGATCGTAGAAGTCGTTCCAGAAGAACTGCGGCACATGCTTGACCGCGTCGAGGCGGAAGCCGTCCGCGCCGATGACCTCGTGCAGCCACCGCGTGTGCCGGATCAGCAGCCCCGTCGCGTTCTCGGGCACCGGGTCCCCCGCCAGGGGATTCGAGAGATTGAAGCCCGAGTGCGTGTGGACGTCGCCCGCTGTGTTGCCCAGCGAGGCGGGTGAGTTGAAATCGATGTCGGGGTAGTAGCGGCGATTGGACTCGAGCGCCGGCTCACCGGGGATGTTCAGGGGGGCGCCCGGCGTCACGGGGTGCCGGATGAACACGTGGTTCTTCTCCTGGGCAATGTCGATCAGCCCCGCCAAGCGCCCGTTGAGATCTCCGCCGTCGAAGCTCCCGTGGAAATCCCCGTCGATGTCTCCGGGCAGCGTCAGCGCGAAGCCGGGGTAGTCGCCGCTCGCAACGAAACCGGGCGTTCCGAGGTCACGGAAGCCATTGTGGTTCAGGACCAGGTCGATGAACACGTTGACGGTCGCCGCATCGGCCTCGCGGATCATCCTGGTCAGGCTCGACTCCGTGCCGTAGAGCGTCCTCTGAAACGGCGTGCCCAGGTGGAAACGGTCGAACACATCGTAGCCGACGGAGAAGCCCCCGGTGTCGGCGAGACTCACCGGCGGCACCCACAGCGCATCGTAGCCCGCCATGAAGATGTCCGGCATGCGACGCTCGATGGTCTCCCACCGGCTCTCGAAGTACTGGAGTATCACCTCAGCACGGGCGGCGGGCACAGCCAGTGCGAGGGCAGCGATCCACGTGCGGAGACCAGGGACGGGGGCGGAGATGGCCTTCATCGAATCGGAGGATTTCGCCGATTTGGAACGGTTTATCTCCCTGTGTAGTTCCTCTCTCGCCGCCTTGTCAATCGATTCTGGCCGCGATGCCCGGCCCCGGTCTCAGTCGGGGCCGAGAGGCCGCTTCAAGCGCCGAGCCCACTGGGAGTCGACTTCCCTGGGGATTTTCCATCTCGGCCGTTTCAAGCCCCCGGATGCCCCGCCGATCAGCTCTCGCAGAACGCTCAGATTGGCCCGGTCCTCGAAGCCGTCGTCGCGCTTCGGCGTTTCGAGCACCTTGGGCACCCGGGCGAAACGGGCGTCTCTGAGCAGGGCGCGGAAGCCAGCCAGCCCGACGTGGCCCCTGCCGATGTGCTCGTGACGATCGACGCGCGAACTCCGCGGCCTCTTCGAGTCGTTGAGGTGGACAGCGCGGATGTGCTCGACTCCGATCGCCGCGTCCCATCTCTCCATCGTCTCCCGCCAGCCGGTCTCCGTTGTGATGTCGTATCCCGCCGCCAAGGCGTGGCAGGTGTCGAAGCAGAACGCGACACGCGCTCCACCCTCCGCACGGTCGCGCATGACAGCCAGCTCTTCAAACGTCCGCCCGAGCGCCGTGCCCTGCCCGGCCACGTTCTCGAGGAAGACGGCGGCGCGGCATCCCCCGGTGCGGCGAAGCACCTCACGCAGGTTCTTGGCGATAGCGGCAATGCCCGCCTGCTCACCCGCCCCCATGTGCATTCCAGGGTGCAGGACAATCCCGGGCAGACCGAGCAGCTCGCATCGCTCGATCTCGTCGGCAAGGGCCCGCATCGACTTCTCCGCGTAGCCCCTGTCGACAGCCGCAAGATTGATCAGGTATGTGCTGTGCGCGAACGCGGCGTCGATCCGGCACTCCTTCACCGCCTCGCAGAACAGGCGCGCGCTCGCATCGCTGATCCCGGGGCCACTCCACTGCCGATTGCTCTTCGTGAAGATCTGAATCGCGGAGCACCCGAGCAGGCGCCCGCGGTGCGGCGCGAGCTCCACGCCGCCCGCGATCGAGACGTGCGTCCCGACGAAATCGTGGGGAGCCTCCCCGTCTCGCGTGCCCCGGCGGCGGGACTTCGCCCCTGTGTGTTGGCTCGTCACTGGCCGTCCGTTGTCCTCGCACCGCTGATGACGCCCACTTTCGCACCCGCGTCCGCGCCGGGTCAATTGCCTTTGATTTGACACGGCGCATGCCGGCCGATTGACTGTTCGGACCCGCGAATCAGGAGTCTGCGCCCATGCGCCTCAGCGCCACTGTCTCCACGCCTGCCCGAGCTCCCGGGGACGCGCTCGCCGTCTCCGTGTGGCAGGAGGACATCCGCCGGCGTGCCATCGTGGCGGAGGATCTCGCACGCCTTGACCGCGACGCCCACGGCGCCCTGTCCGCCGCCGTGGCACGCGAATCCATGAAGGGGGAACGCGGGCAGCGCGTCGAAGCCGCCACAAGGGGCGGCCGAATCATCGTCTTCCTCGGCATGGGCAAGAGGGCCAAGATGGACCCCCGCGCGTGGCTGATCCTCGGTGCTGCGGCCTCTCACTTCGCCCGTGAGCACCGGGTGAAGTCGCTCGCCCTCGCAGCCCGTGTCGAGGGGACTGGCGAGATCGCTCGGCTGCTCGCCCAGGGGCTGCACCTCGGAGGCTACGAATATGCGCTCGGCACCGGGGAGAAGTTCAAGAGGCGCAAGCTCCCGCTTCAGAGCACAGTCATCTCTTTTCTCTCAAAGCTGCCCGGCCAGGTGACCGAGGCCCTGCGCACCGGATCGATTGTCGGCCAGGCGGCGAACTTTGCACGCGACCTCGTCAACGAGCCCGCGAACGTTGTCACGCCGACCGAGCTGGCCGCACGGGCGAAGGCCTGGTGTGAACCGGCCGGGGTCGAGGTCGACGTGTGGGGCAAGGCGAAGCTGAAGGCGTTGAATTGCGGAGGCCTGCTGGGCGTGAATCAGGGCTCGACCGAGCCGCCCGTCATGATCGTCATGCGACACGCGCCCGAGGAGCTCCGGGGGGGCCCCAAGCTCGCCCTCGTGGGAAAGGGCGTCACGTTCGACACCGGTGGCATCTCGCTCAAGCCGGGCGCCGACATGCACCTCATGAAGGGGGACATGGCCGGGGCGGCGGCCGTCATCGCGGCCATGGGGGCCATCGGGCGGCTCCGCCTGCCGGTCCAGGTCATCGCCTACGTGCCCTCGACGGACAATATGCCCAGCGGGTCCGCCATCCGGCCCGGCGACGTCGTCACCCATCCGAACGGCAAGACGACCGAGGTCCTCAACACGGATGCGGAGGGGCGCCTCATCTTGGCCGACGCCCTGGTCCACGCGTGCCGCGAGAAGCCGACTCACCTGGTCGACTGGGCGACGCTGACGGGCGCCTGCGTCGTCGCTCTCGGCGAGCGCATCGCCGGCGTCATGTCACCCGACGAAGCCTGGCGAGCCCGGGTCTGTGCACTCGGCACCGATGCAGGCGAGCGCGTCTGGCCCCTCCCACTCGACGAGGACTTTGCCGAGGGCTTGAAGAAGAGTGACGTCGCCGACCTCGCCAACATCGGCGGCGGCCGGTGGGGCGGAGCCGAGGTCGCGGGAAAGTTCCTCGAACAGTTCGTCGACGGCCCCCTGTGGGCCCATGTCGACATCGCTGGGCCCTCATATGCCAGCTCGGCGCACGCGCAGTTCACCACGAAGGGCGCGACGGGCTGCGGCGTCCCGCTCGCGGTGCGTCTGGCGGAGTCACTCGCCGCCGCGCGCGGAGGCTGAGCTTTCGCATTGACCCGCCTCCGGCCCCTGTGTCGGAATGCCGAAACACCTTGCTCTGCTGAGGCTGCTCATGCCTGTCCGCGTCTCCATCGTGAACCCGCCCGACCTGACCGGAGAGATCTACTTCAAAGAGGTCTCCCGCTGCGGCCGCAAGTCGGTCGCGGGGGAGATCTGGCCTCAGACCGGCCTCGCCTATCTCGCGGCCACGCTGGAGGAGGCCGGGCACAGTGTCGACTTCGTCGACTCCATGGCCGAAGGCATCGATGTCGAGGCGCTCCGGGCACGCATCACCCGATTCGACCCTCACCTCGTGGTCTTCAACACGATCACGCCGACCATCGTGAATGACTGCGAAGTGATGCGCCGAATCCACGACCCCAGGCGCCTCTGGGGCTGTGTCGGGACGCACGCGTCGGTCTTGCCCCAGGAGACGATCTGCAACTCGGGCTGCGACTTCACGCTGATCAACGAGGCCGAGGACTCGATCGTCGAGGTCGCCGCCGCCCTTGACCGGCTCGGAGTCGACGCCATCCGCGCGGATCCGCCGCAGGGTTTCGCCGGCGTGCAGGGCGGCATTGCGCACAGCGACGGCAACGGCGGGGTCGCTGTGACTGAGAAGCGAAAGTACATCCGCGACCTCGACCGCCTGCCACTGCCGGCGCGGCACCTCATGCCGATGGACCGCTACCGCATGCCCTTCTTCCCCGGCGAGCGGTTCGCGACCATCATCCCCTCGCGGGGGTGCCCCTGGACATGCACCTACTGCCGCGCCGGGCAGGTCTACGGCAGCATGGTCCGCGTGCGCAGACCAGAGAGCCTTGTCGAGGAGATGCGCCGTCTCGACGAGGAGCACGACTGCCGCGCGGTCGTCTTCATGACGGACGGACTGACATTCAAGCCCGAGTGGACGAAGCAGGTCTGCGAGGCGATCATCGAGGCCAAGCTGCGCACGCGCTGGATCTGCAACTCGCGCGTTGACTGCGTGACGCTCGACCTGCTCCGGCTCATGAAACGCGCCGGGTGCCTGATGGTCTCCTACGGCGTCGAGTCGGGCTCACAGGCTGTGCTCGACCTCTCGAAGAAGCACATCACGCTCCAGCAGAGCCGCGATGCCATCAAGTGGACGCGCCAGGCGGGCCTGAAGAGCATGGCCTACTTCATCATCGGCCTGCCGGGGGAGACGCGCGAGACCATCGAGGAGTCCAAACGCTTCGCCCGCGAGATCAACCCCGACTACGTCAACTTCCATGTCGCCACACCGTTCCCCGGCACCGAGCTCTACGACATCGCCAAGAGCAATGGCTGGCTCATCACCGAGGACTGGAGCCAGTACGAGGAGGAGGGCTCGGGTGTGATGCGCACCGGCAGCCTGACGCCCGCGGACCTGATCCGCGCTCAGCGCGAGGCGATGCGCGAGTTCTACATGCGGCCGCGGAGGCTCATGAAGGAGATCTTCAACATTCGCAGCCTCTCGGACTTCCAGGCCAAGTTCACCGCCGGCATGCGTGTCCTCCGCGGGCATCGGAGGAAGGAGCCGGTCGCAGCGGGGTGACAGCGACCGCCGCCAGAGAGACTCCGTTCAGACCGCGACGAGCGCGCCCAGACCGCCGAGCGCCCGCTTCAGCTGACTGATGACTTTCTCGCGGTGCGAGCTGTTGAGGCCGAGGGGGAACCACATCTCCTCTGGGATCTCGGGGGCCGAGTAGTCGCCGTTGTGGCCGATGCCCTCGCTCCGCACGAGCCGGTCCGCCAAGTCGAGCAGCGTGCGGATCTGCATCTCCGCGGAGCCAGGCGCCATGTGCTCGGTACCGGTGTGATGGTTTCGCACCGTGTTGACGAGCAGGGGCGGAAAGTCCCAGCGCTCGGCCAGCATCGCGCCGACCTGCGTGTGGTCGACGCCCAGCACCTCCTGCTCGGCCCGCTCCGCCGGCCAGCCGCACTGCTGCGCCATCGACAGGATCCGGCCGTGCTCCAGCGGCCAGCACTCATCGATGATCAGCTTTCCCATGTCGTGAATCAGTGCGCAGACGTAGGCGCGCTCGGCCGGATGCGCGGCGAGCCTCAGGAGCACCTTCGTGCACTGGGCACAGGCGAACGAGTAGTCCCAGAACGCCCGCCGATCGAAGGCCCCCGGGCTCCGCTCGCCGAGGAATCCGTGCATCGCCGTGCTGACGACGTGGTCGCCGATCTCCGTCTTGCCGAGAAGGGCCACGGCCTGGGTCACCGTCTCGATCTTGCGCAGGAAGCCGTAGTAGGGCGAGTTTGCCACCCGGAGCACCCGCGTTGTCATCCCCTGATCCATCAGGAGCGCCTCGACCAGCTGCGCCACCGTGCTCTCCGGCTCGGCCACGAGGTCCAGCACCTGGTGCACGGCCGAAGGCAAGCTGGGCAGCGCGCGGATGCGGAACTCGATGAGCTCGAGCCGCTGCTGGACGGCGCTGGTCTCTGCCACAGAACCGGTGCTCCTCAGGGAGGCCCTGAGCGCTCCGCGCCGGTCCGGCGCGGGCCAGAGGTCTCCACCCTGCTCATCGGCCCGTCCCTCCGAACAGTGAAGCGGAATTCTGCCGCGGTTGACTTCGCCGCCCCGCCGGGCGCTTGATGATGAGTGACCGCCATGAATCTCTACGCTGACAACCGTCTCTTCGCCGACTACCTCACCGACTTCGAGCGCCTGGCATCCTTCTACAGGCGCTCACATCGTCTCTCGGATCTGCGGGCGCACGTGCCCGCGCCCACCCGGCGGCCCATGACGCCATCTGATCTGACCGCGCTGGCGGACTTCAACACCTTGCCCTTCTCGGACGCCGCCGCCGTTCGCTCCCGGGTGGACCGGCTGGCCGACCCCGAGACGGTGTGCACCCTGACGGGCCAGCAGCCGGGGCTCTTCCTGGGGCCGCTCTACACCATCTTCAAGGCCATCCATGCGATCCGCCTCGCCCGGTGGCTGGAACGCGAGACCGGCCGGGCCGCAGTCCCCGTGTTCTGGATCGGCTCCGAAGATCACGACTTCGATGAGATCAGCCGGATCGAGTGGCTCGATGGCAAAGGCGTGCGTCACAGTCACACCGCGAGTCTCCCAGCCGGATTCGACGGTCACAGTGTGGGACTCATGCCGATCGACGCGCGCGCGTTGGAGCAACTTCTCGATCACTGGGCCGCAACTCTTCCCGAGACAGAGTTCCGCGCCCCGCTCTTCGCGCTTCTCTCCCAGGCGATCACCGCGTCGAAGACGATCGGCGATCTCTTCCGCCATCTGCTCCTGCGTCTGTTCCAGCCCGAGGGATTGATTGTCATTGATCCCTGGTCTCCGGCCATCAAGCGCGAACTCCCAGGCCTCTTGGACGTCGAGGTTTCTCGTCCCGGCGAGTCGACGCGTCAGATTCTGGCGGCCTCCGAGAGGCTGCGGGCCCTGGGCTGCGAGCCTCAGATTCACCGGCGGACGGAAGACGTGAACTTCTTCCTCTACGTCGGGGGCGTGCGCTGCAAGGTGACGCACGCGCAGGGCCGGTTCCGCACTCACCATCCGCGCACGGGCGAAGTGCTCGAGGAGCACTCGGCCGATTCCCTGCGGGCGCTCATGAGCGAGCACCCCGAGCGGCTCAGTGGAAACGTGGCGACCAAGCCGCTCGTGCGTGACCACGTTCTGCAGCCGATCGCCTACATCGCCGGGCCGGGGGAAGTGGGCTACTACGCCCAGCTCCGCGCGCTCTACGACGACGCCGGAGTCCCCATGCCGGCCATCATCCCGCGGGTTCAGGCGATCCTGTTGACCCCCTCCATCAGGCGCGCCCTCAAGAAGCTCGGGCTCGACGCGGTGCAGTGGCTCGGCTTGACCGAAGCCCAGCGCACCGAGGCCGTGGCACGACGCGGCGCCGGCGCAGCCCTCCTGTCGCGCTTCGACGAGGAGCGCGAGG
>JABWBI010000062.1 GCA_013360565.1 Candidatus Sumerlaeia bacterium
AGGGCGACCCGCACAAGATCATCATCACGCTCTCGAACCTGTTCACGACGCCGCTCGCCACCGGCGTGCCGTTCAACTGGAAGGACCTGACACCGGTCGCGATGCTCGCGCTCGACGAGTTCGTCCAGACGGGTCTCGCGACCGGCGCTCCAGGGCAAGACCTCGATCACACCCGGCACGTCCGGCGGGGGATCGGGTTCGCCGAGCTTGGCCAGCCAGACCTTCGGGACCGGGAGATGTTTTCCTCCCTCGATCAGGAGAATGTCATGGGCCCGCGCCAGGCGGTTGAGCGAGCGCATGGTCCGGCTCTCTCCCGCGGCCCGCTGGCGCAGCAGGGTCTCGCCGTGGCCGGTCATGGAGACGGTCGCGCCCGCCCGGAAGAGGCGGTCGGAGTCTTTCCCGGGCTGGTCGACGTGGATCGGTTTGTCCGTCTGCTTCATCCAGGCGACGTGTCGTCCCCTGGCGGCGAGCCGCTGGACGGTCGCCTCGAGGAGGGTGGTCTTGCCGGCGTCGCGATGGCCGCAGACGGCGAGGACGCAGTGGCCGGGCGGGAGGCGGGGGGAGTCGCTCATGGCGGGGCGCGGGGAGAGGCCGAATGTATCGCGGCGGGGAGAGGCCGCAAGGGCGAAGCCGCGGCGCCGGGATAACCGTTGAACCCCGGGCTGAGCTGTGAGTGAGTGCATGCGGTCTGTCCGAGAGGAGGTCACCGTGACGATCCGTCCGCCGCTGCTCGCCCTGATGGCCCTCGCGTGCGCGTGCGCGCGCCACGGTGCGCCGCCACCGAAGACGATGGGCGCGGCGCCGGCGGAGATCCGCTTCGCCGTCTTGGGCGACAGTCAGTTCAACTTCCCCGGCGTGTTCGAGCGGATGGTGCACGAGGTGAACCTGCTGCGGCCGGACTTCGTGATCCAGGTGGGGGATATGATCCAGGGCTACCAGAACGACACCGAGCGGCTGCGGGCGGAGTGGCGGCGCTTCTTCCGGCAGATCGCGCCGCTGACGATGCCCTTCTACCCCGTGCCGGGCAATCACGACGTCATCACACCCGAGTCGCTGCAGGTCTACGGCGAGGTGTGGGGGACGCACCGGTACCACTACTCGTTCGACTGGGGTCCGGCGCACTTCATCGCCCTCGACTCGTTCCCCGATCTGCAGACCGACACGATCGGGCTCAAGCAGACGGTGTGGCTGCTCGGAGACCTCACGCGCTACGCCGCCGCGCACGGGGGCCTGGGATCGGAGGAGCTCAAGCGCCGGTCGATCTTCGTGTTCCTCCACAGCCCCATGTGGGCGTACGACCCTGTGTCGCAGAAGGACGCGGTGCAGGAGTGGGAACGCATCCACCGGGTCCTGTGCCGGTTCCCCGTGCGCATGGTGTTCGCGGGCCACACGCACAACTACTCGTGGCGCGAGCGCGACGGGATCACCTACATCGTCCTGAACAGCTCGGGCTTCATGAATGAGCTCGACTCGCGGCCCACGGGTCAGTTCCACGAGTTCATCCACGTCAGCGTGCGGGGGAGAGACATCCGGTGCGCGGTGATCGAGGATGGGAGCGTCCTGCCGATCGACACGGTGAGCGAGAAGGAACGCCACCTCGCCGCGCCCTATCTCCTGGCGGACCGGACGATCCGGATCCCCGATCCCAACCTCGCGGCGATCAGCGCCGGGGTGAGCCTCGAGATCAGCAACAGCCGCCCCCACGGGCGCACCTTCGCGCTCGACTGGGAGATCCCGCACGGCTCGCGCTTCGAGATCACGCCCCGCGGGCAGAGCGTGACGGTCGCCGCGGAGTCGAGCGCGACCGTGACGTTCCAGATCGAGGCCCCGCGCCACGTCCCGGGTGCGGATCTGCCGGTCTGCCATGTGTCGTCCACGCTGCGGACGCGCACAGGGGCCGTCCCGCGTGACTGGGAGCGGCACTACCGGCACGGGCAGTGGCTCGCCGGGCGCGACCCCGCCGCGCCGGTGACGGCCATCGCCCTCGACGCCGACGTCCCCTTCACGGCGGCGTGGACGCTGTTCATTCCTCCCACGGCGAGAGCTGCGCGGCGCGGCGGGGAGATCGCCATCGACGGGGACCTGAGCGACGCGGCGTGGCGCGAGGCGATGCCCATCACCGAGTTCACGACGGCCGAGGGGGTGCCGCCCGAGACGGGTCTCGAAGTGCGCTTCCTGTGGGACAGCGAGGGACTGTGGTTCTGCGCGCAGATGGAGGAGCCGAATCCCGCCGGCCTCCGGCACAGTGCCGGCGGCGATGTCCCGCTCGTCTGGGGTGACGACGACTTCGAGCTGTTCATCGACGCGGGGCTGACCCAGCGGCGTTTCCATCGCCTGTTCGAGAACTGCGTGGGCACGCGCTTCAGCTCGCGGCCGATCGGTCCACCCGATTCGCGGTTCCGCGCGGAGTACGAGTCGGCCACGGTGATCGGCGACGACCACTGGAGCATCGAGGGCATGATCCCCTGGCCGCAGATGGGTGCGGAGCAGCCGCCGGCGCCGGGCGATCAGTGGGGACTCAACATCTGGCAGCACCGCCAGCAGAGCCGGCAGACGCTCACCCAGTGGTCGCCGATGAGGAACTTTCCCTACGAGGCGAACAGGTTCGGCGTTCTGTTCTTCGAGTGATCTCCCTCCGCGGGCGGCGCGAGGCTTGACGGGGTGGCGGCTGCTCCGCGAGGATCGTGCGCCTGACGGCGGGAGGGACCTCACCAGATGCACAGCGACATTGGACGGACGGTGGCCTGCGCCATGGCCTTGACGGCGGGCGCCGCCGCCGCTGGGACGATCATCACCCTGGACTTGGCGACCGTGCTCCCCGAGACGGGCGCGTTGACCCGCATCCACGCAGACCCGCGCAATTTCGGCAACTTCGGCGTGCCCGTTGCCGGGCCGTACGACTGTGATGGCGACGGGTTCCAGGACAGCGCCCTGGCCGTGATCCGCCTGAGCCTGCCCGGCCGGCTCGCGTGCGGCGGCGTCTCGCTCGTCTTCGGCGACGGGACGATCGGCGGTGTGATCGACACCGGCCAGTTCCCGTCCAATGTGCTCTCCATCGCGGGGGATGCCGTTGCCGAGACCTGCGGCAACGAGATCTGGATGGACGACGTGACGGGGGACGGCACCGGCGACCTGCTCATCTGCCGCCAGAACTACACGCTGCCCGGCCGCATCGGCTGCGGCGCGCTGACGATTCTCCCCGGCGGCCCCTGGCTCCGGTCCCTCGCTGCCTCGGGCGAAGTCATCGACCTGCGCACGCCTCCGCCGCTGCTGCCGCTCGTGACCTTCACCGGCGTCGCTGAGACCGATCGGCTGGGCATCTGGGTGCGCACCGGCGATGTGGACGGCGACGGCGTCGCGGACATTCTCGTGGGCGCGGATCAGGCCGACGAGTCGCCGGCGCTCCCCAACCGCGGTGAGGCCTGGCTCATCCGCGGAGGCAGCCACCTCTTCGGCACGTTCACGGTCGACCTCGCGGACTTCGGCGCGACCGCCCTCGAAGGACACGTCGTGCGCATTCTCCCGCCCACGGCGCAGCCGCCCCTCGACGGGGCCGACGTGGGGGATCACTTCGGCGCGACGTGCTACATTCTCGACCTCGATGGCAATGGCCAGGGGGAGGTCCTGGTCTCGTCCACGATCAGCCGCGCGAGCGCCAGCATCGGCGCCTTCGGAGCCCCGGCGGGCTCGGCCCGGAGTGCCGGCGGGACGGCCGACGGCACTGTCTACATCGCCTGGGACACCAACTTCCCCGCCACGGCGTGGCCGGACGGCTGGACCTTCGCCATCGATCAGGCGAGTGAGGAGAGCGTGATCGACGGAGGAGTGAACAACAGGCGATTCGGCGAGGAGCTGGCGGGCGGGGATTTCGACGGCGACGGCATCCCGGATCTCTTCGTCGCCGATCTCAACGGCAACGGTACCCCTGGCCAGACCGGCCGCATCAACGCCGGTGTGGGCCACGTCCTCTACAACGCGCCCCTGCTCCGCAACCGGGTCTACGACCTCGACAGCCCGCCCGGCGACATCGTGCGCACGGACCTCCTCGGGGCGACCATCAGCGCCATCGCCGGTGACACGATGCTCTTTGCGGATTTCGACCGGGACGGCATCGACGACGCCGGCTTCGGCCAGCCCCAGGACGATCCCCTCAATCGCTTCGACGCGGGGACGGTCACCGTCCTCTTCGGCCAGCCGGGAGGGTGGGGGAGCTTCATCGACACGGCACCCGCCAGCATCGCGAACTCGGCCGTCGACCGGATCACCGTCATCCAGGGCGCCGAGGGGGGCAACGGCCTCTTGCTCGGCGACATCCTGTGCTACAGCGCCTCGATGGGCGACATGAACGGCGACGGGGTCCCCGACCTCCTCATCAACGAGATGGCCGGCGACAGCCCCGTGCCGATGGGCGAAGATGTCGGCAATCTCATCATCATCGACGGCCGCGAACTCACCGGCCCTGCCCGCCATGGACTCTTCAGCGAATGACCCTCAGCCGTGCCGCCCTCTGACGGTCTGCTTGAGATTGAACCAGGTCTCCCGGAGTGATCTCCGCAGCTGCATGCCCGGATTCGCCGTCCGATGCACCTGCCAACCCCAGGCCAGCGGGGCGTTGAACTGCTTCTTGAATCGGCCGACCTCCTCGGGTTCGGTGCCGTAGAGGTCGAGCATATCGAACGCTCCCCGCTGTGCGAGCCACTCGATCGCCGCCCAGTGGACGAGCGGGTTCGCCCCGTCGCGGCCGTGTTCGCCGGAGACGGCGCTCATGTAGACGCCCGCCTCGCGTCCTTCCCAGAGGATCAGAGCGGCGGCCCCGATCTCGCCGGTGGGTCTGCGGGCGACGAAGAGTTGCCCGTGCCCGGCGCTCCTGAACTCGCGGTAGACCTCGTCCAGGTGGGGCCGGATGTTCACCGGCGGCAGACCGCGCCGCTGCGCCATGTCGCTGAGCACGGTCTCGAGCGCCGCCACATCGTCGCTCGGTTCCGCCGTCAGCCCCTTCTTCTTCGCCGAGGAGACATGGTTGCGGAGGTTGCGCTCGAGTCCGCGCCAGTGGCTGTCCGCGTCGGCGAGGGCCATCTGGTACGTCTGGTAGGGTGAGACGGTCCAGCCGGCCTGGGAGAATCCGCGGATGTCCGGGAAGCGGGGGTCGACGAAGAAGTCGATCACGTCGAAGTCACGTGCGAGGTGTGGAACGAGGGACTGTGTCACGTCGCGGGCGAGCGACTGCGCGGGCGACGGGGCGAGCGAGGCGTCGCGCACCCACAGCGACCCGTGGCCGATGGTCACCGGCGTCTGAAAGCGGCGAAGACCGCCGTCCCCCCGGGCCCAGCCGAAGCAACCCCCGACGATCCGGCCGCCCTGCCAGCACTCGATCACGCGGAGCGGGGTCAGGTTTCGGTGCAACGACCGGAGCAGCGCCCCCGCGTTGGCGAAACAGCGCTGGCGGCTCTCGGCCCGGGCGCTGTCCCAGGCGGCGAGGTCCTCGGGGTCGGCCAGGCGGCATTCGATCGTCGAGGCATCGGAGGCCATGGCGAGATCCTGAACAGTGAATCGAGAGGGCATCTGACCGGCCCGCAACGCGGGAAAGCAAGGAATTATCTCAACTTTCCGTCCTCCGCCGGCGTTGACAGTTCCGGAGTCCCCGCTATCGTGATCATCCAGCCGAGTCGGCGACACCGAAGCCCATGATGCCCAAGACCAGCTCCCAGATCATCGAGCATCCCGAGTTCATCGAGATCGCCGCGGGCGACGACATCCGTGGCGGCCCCGTGTGGGATCAGCACCGGGCCAAGGTCACTCCGCTGCTCGAGAAGATGGAGCGCCCGGCGCTGGCCATCAACATGACCGGGACACAGTCCATCAACTCGATGGGCGTCGGCAGCCTCCTCCAGCTCTACAAGGCGGTGGTCGCCGTGGGTGGCGTGTTCGGGCTCGTGGCCGTGCCGCAGATGATTCAGGGCGTGCTCGACATGGTCGGCCTGCGGGGCAAACTCGCGTTCCACAGCACGGTCGACCGCTTCAAGATCGACGCGCTGGGGCTCGAGCCTCCGCCGCCGAAGCCCAAGGAGGAGCCCAAGCCGCCTGCCGCGGCCGAGGTCAATCCGGCCTCTGAAGGGCCGCCCGCGGAGCCGAAGTGACCGTTGGCCAGATGAGAGGAGGCGGAGGAGGCGGGCGATGAGCGCGAGGAGTGAGGCCCGGGGGGTGTGGCAGAAGTGACGGTCCGGTTCCGCATCACCCTCTTCTTCGTCGTCGTGATCCTCGCGGCGAACACTCTGCTGACGCTCGCCACGATCTACCACACGCGGCACGTTCTCCTCGATGAGGTGCGGACACGGGTCGAGTTCGACCTGCGCTCGGCTCACCGCCTGCTCGAGGACGAGGTGCAGGACATCGCCCAGATGCTCCGGGCGCTGGCTCTGGACCACGCGCTGCAGGACGGGCTCCGGCGGGGCGACATCCCGGCTCTCGCCGCGGAGGCGTCGACGTTCCATCGGCTCGACGGCACCGATGTCCTGGCAATCACCGACACGCAGGGGCGCGTGCTCGTGCGCGCCAACAATGCATCGGAGCGCGGCGATCTGCTGACATGGAACCCGGTGGTCGCGGCGGCGCTCCGTGACCGCGCCCCGGCCACGGGGACGGTGATCATCCCCCGGGACGCATTGGCCTGCGAGGGCGGCGACCTCGTGCAGCGAGCGGAGATCACCGTCCTTCCCACGCCTGCGGCGCGGCCGGAGCCGGAGTCAGTCCTGCGAGACGGGATGGCCCTGTGCGCCGTCGTGCCTGTCATGGGGGAGGATGGGAGTCTTCTCGGGGCGCTCTTCGGCGCCGAGCTGCTCAACCGGCGCTTCGACTTGGTCGAGGGCATCACGTCGCAGGTTTTCCAGGGCCAGACGCACGAGGGCAGAGCGATCGGGACGGCGACTCTGTTCCAGGGCGACGTGCGCATCGCGACGACGGTCCTCAATGAGCAGGGCACGCCCGCCGTGGGCACACGCCTGAGCGAGATCGTGGCGCAGCGCGTCCTCGAAGAGGGGCGTCCGTGGAACGACCGGGCGTTCGTTGTGAGTGACTGGTACATCACGGCTTACGAGCCCATCCGTGACCCAGAGGGCGAAGTCGTCGGCGCCCTCTACGTCGGGCTGCTCGAGGCCCCCTTCCGCCGGCCGCTGTGGGGGATCGTCAGCGTTTTCTTGCTGATGGTCGCCGCGACGACCACCGCCATCCTGATCCTTCTCGGTGTCGTCACGCGCCACGTTCTCTGGCCCATTCAGCGGGTCGTCACGATGGCCGGCCGCGTCGTCCGTGGGGACCTCTCTGCCCGGGTCCAGATCCGCCCGCCCGGCGAGATGGGGCGCCTGTGCGCAGCCATCGACGCCATGGCCGACGCCGTCGCCGAGCGCGAGCGTCAGCTGCGCGTCGCGACCCAGCAGCAGATCGGGCAGAGCGAGAAGCTGGCCTCCATCGGCCGCCTCGCCGCGGGCATCGCCCATGAGATCAACAATCCCCTGACGGGGGTTCTCACTTTCGCGCACATGCTGCGCCAGCGGCCGGTCATGGAGGAGCCCGACCGCCACGACCTCGATGTCATCCTGCGCGAGACGACGCGCGTCCGCGAGATTGTGCGCGGGCTGCTCGACTTCGCGCGCGAGTCCCCCTCGGCGCGCCAGCCGCTCGACATCAACGAGGTCATCCACAACACTCTGCGTCTCGTGAGGAGCCAGAAGGAGTTCCGGGACGTCGAGATCGTCGAGTCGCTCGACCGCCATCTTCCCCGGATCCTGGGCGACAAGAACCAGCTCCAGCAGGTGCTGCTCAACCTCACCTTCAACGCGTGCGAGGCCATGGACGGCGGCGGCGGACGCCTGAGCGTGACCACCGAGGCGCGAGCGGACCACGTGGCGATTCTCGTCGCGGACACCGGCCACGGGATCAGCGAGGAGAATCTCGGCCGGATCTTCGACCCCTTCTACACGACCAAGCCGGTCGGCAAGGGGACCGGCCTGGGTCTCTCGGTGAGCTACGGCATCGTGCAGCAGCACGGCGGCACGATCGATGTCGCGAGCTGCGTGGGCGTGGGCACGACATTCACGATCGTTCTCCCCGCCGGCGCCGGGGACGGGGAGCGGCCGTGAGCGGGCCACGTCGAATCCTGGTGATCGACGACGAGCCCGTGGTCGCGCTCAGCTGCGAGCGCGTGCTGTCGGCCGCGGGGCACCGCGTCGAGACGAGGCTGAACCCCCGGGAGGGGATCGAAGCCGCCCTCGCGGGGGGGTTCGATCTCATCCTCCTCGACATCGTCATGCCGGAGATCGATGGCCTCGAGGTTCTCCGCCGCCTCCGGGCGGCGAACGTGCGCTCGCGGATCCTGATCCTCACCGGCTACGCGACGGTGTCCACCGCCGTGGAGGCCATGAAGCTCGGTGCAGCCGACGTGCTGAACAAACCCTTCACACCCGGCGAGTTGACCGGGGCGCTGGCCGCCGTGCTCAATTCCCCCCGCACTCCGGACGAATCGAGCGCGGCCTTCGGCGAGATGATCGGGACCAGCGAACCCATGCGCCGCGTGTGCGAGCTCATCGAGCGGGCGGCCCCGGCGGACATCACCGTGCTGATCTCAGGCGAGACGGGCACGGGGAAGGAGCTGGCGGCGCGCGCCATCCATCGCCTCAGCCCGCGGGCGTCACAGCCGCTCATCGTGTGCGACTGCTCGGCGCTGGCCCCGGCGCTGCTCGAGAGCGAGCTCTTCGGCCACGCGCGGGGCGCGTTCACCGGCGCCACCGCGTCGAAGAGAGGGCTGTTCGAAGTGGCCCACCGGGGCACGCTCTTCTTGGATGAGTTGGCGAGCCTCGGCCTCGAGACGCAGGCCAAGCTCCTGCGCGTCCTCGAGACCCGCACCATTCGACGCGTCGGAGAGACCGAGGAGCGGCCGGTGGACATTCGCCTCATCGGAGCGACCAATCGCGATCTCTTCACGCTGGTCGCCGAGGGACGCTTCCGGGACGACCTGCGTCACCGGCTCAGTGTCTTCCCCATCCATCTCCCGCCTCTGCGCGAACGCCCCGCCGACATCCCTCACCTCGCGCGCGCCTTTCTCGATGCCACTCGCGAGCGAAATCCCATCGCCGCCCGTGTGTTTTCCCCGGAGACACTCGCGCTGCTGGAACGCTGCCCCTGGCCGGGGAACGTCCGTGAGCTGCGCAACGTGGTCGAGCGCCTTGCAATTCTGTGCGACGGCGAGGTGATCACGCCCGGCTTCCTGTCTGAGGACGTGCGCCAGATCCGCAGCGAGACTCCTCTGCCGCCCCTGCCGCGCCGATGGGACGAGTTCCGGGAGGTCAAGCGCCGGGTCGGTCAGGCGACGGTCGAAGCCATGGAGCGCCGGTTTCTCAGCGAAGCCCTTGAGCGCGCCGGCGGGAACGTGACGCGGGCGGCTCAGGACGTCGGGATGCCTCGCACGCATTTCCACTCGCTGCTCGCCAAGTGCGGGCTGGTCAACGGCCGCGGCTGACCCAGATTGCCCCGAGGGTTGTCTGTCCGCGTCTGACAGGTCACGGCGAATCCGGCAGAGGGCACCGGACGGAGTCTTCTGAGATCACTGGGGTTCCACCGTGAGAACTGGATCCGGGCGACCTGGCACGGGGTCTGCCTTGTCATCAGCCCGAGACGCCACACGGAGGCCGAGCCCCATGACCGCATCACCTCGCATGCTCGTCGTCGACGATGAACCCGTCGTCTGCGAGAGCTGCACGCGCATCTTCTCCAGCCAGGGATTCGCCGTGGAGACCGCCCGCGACGACGTGGCCGCTCTCATCGGCACTCGCGCACGCGACGTCGTCTTCTGCGGATCGGGAACCGAAGCCCTGAACTGGGTGATATATGCGGCATGCGGCCTCACACCCAAGTCACGCCGCGCGTGGGGGAGGCGTCTGATCGTCTCTGCCGTCGAGCACACCGCCGTGCTCGACGCCGCACGATGTGCCACCGAGAAGGCAGGACTCGTGCTCGACGTCATCGGCGTGGATGCGTGCGGACGTGTGCTTCCCTTCGACGTTCCCGAGAACACCGCTCTCGTCGCCCTGCAACACGTGAACCACGAAACGGGCGTCCTCCAGCCCGTGGATGCCGTGCGCGAACGTTGCGCCCGCGCCGGAACCCGCCTCCTCGTGGACGCCTGCCAGTCGGTGGGCGTGCCGATCCCCGCCGCCGATGCCGTAGTCGTGTCCGCACACAAGCGGGGAGGACCGGGTGGAGTCGGCGTGCTCGGGCTCGCACGGCGTTTCCGGCTGGATCCACTCCTGGTCGGTGGCGAACAGGAGCTCTTGCGTAGGGCGGGTGGCGAGAACGTGGCCGGTATCTGCGCATTCGGGGCCGCAGCCAGGACCGAGGTCCCGGACACGACACCTCTGCGAGACCGGCTCGCGCGCGGCCTCCTCGAGATCGACGGAGTCGAGGTCGTCGGCATCGCGGCGGACCGTGCACCTCACATCGTGTGTGCCACGGTGGCAGGCATCAAGGGCGAGGCGCTGCTCATGGGAATGGACAGGTACGGCATCGCCTGCAACTCGGGCTCGTCGTGCTCCGCCGAGCGCCTCGAACCGAGTCATGTCCTCCTCGCGATGGGAGCCGAAGCCGACTCGTCCCTGCGCTTCAGCTTCGGCTGGACCTCCACGCAGGCGGATGTCGACGCCGTCCTCGACCGTCTGCCGCGCCTCGTCAGAGACCTGCGCTCGTACAGCGCGCGGGCCTGACCCGGCCGGGGAGTCGTCCCTTGGCAGCCTCGACGCGCGCGCGGTTCTCTCCTGTGGCCCGCGGGGCCCACGGTCGCTAGCGTGCAAGGCATGCCCCGGCACGGAGGGAACGGCGATCTGCCGCACGCGGCCGAACCGCCACTCGAAGAGGACGACTTCGACACGGACACGTTCCTCGCTGCCTGGGACGAGGCAGCGCGTGAAGCCGCCTCGGTCCTTGTCGACGCCCTGCCCGGCGAGATAGGCAGACCCCCACCACAGCCCGACCTCGCAGATGCGGCGCGAGCGGTGCGGGCGGGTGTCGAGTCGGGTCTCTGGCCCTTCGACCACATCGCGCGGGCGAACGTCTGGATCGACGGACCCGTGCCCGACGACGACCGCGAGACGGTTCTCTGGGCAGCCGGCGCCCTCCTGATCATGGAGGAAGATCCGGGACTCGACTCGGGCGCGGCGTCGTACGTGCTCACGCTCGAGTTCGGGGACTGGCTGGGGGCGGTACTCGGCCTAGTCCGAGCGGGACCCGGCGCCGATGCCGCGCCCGCAGCGCTCGTCGATCACATCTGCGCGTGTCCCGAGGTCGAAGGTGAGATCGACGACGCAGACAGGTCCGTCGTCGAGGCCGCGTTCGGTGTCATCGCCCCGTCGTGGGAGGCGGCAGGGGTGATCGACGCGGACCGGCGCCTCACACGGCTCGGCCGGTGGATCCTGCCCCGCATGCTCACGCTCGCGTGGGGGGTCGACTTCGACGCGGCCTGAGAGCGCACCACAGACCTCTCGGTCAAGACCTGGAACCCGCCCTGAGGATCGTTATCGATGCGTTGGCGCCGCGACCGATCGTGTGAGCGAGACCGATCGTGGCTCGCTCGACCTGGCGTCGCCCAGCGTGGCCGCGAAGCTGCGCGACGATCTCCACGACCTGCCCGAGGGCGGACGCGCCGAGTGGCTCCCCCTTCGACAGGAGGCCACCGCTCACGTTCACAGGAAGGCGGCCGCGCGGCAGGGCAGTCCCCTCACCCACCCATCGCGGCAGTTCCGCGATGGCGCAGAGGCCGAGCTCGGCGCAGGCCAACAGCTCGCGGGCGGCGTCGGTGTCCTGGCACTCGACGAGATCGAGGTCCTCCGGACCGAGACCCGCCTTCTCATATGCCTCGCGCGCGGCGAGGGTCGTGGGAGGTGTGATGCCGTCGTCGGGAATACCCGAGAGCGGTGTCGCCTCACCGAGAACGCTGCCCGGCAAGTGGGACCGGAGGCTCACGGCGGCGACCTCGACTCCGGTGCCACGTCCCCGTTCGAGTACGACCGCAGCCGCGCCGTCGTTGGGGCTGCAGAGCATCCACAGGTGGAGCGGTTC
>JABWBI010000063.1 GCA_013360565.1 Candidatus Sumerlaeia bacterium
GAGCTCCGGAGCCGCCAGGGCGCCCTGGCCGTCTCCCGCCGCGAGATCGAGGCCGAGCGGCACGACCTCGCCACCCTGCGGCAGCAGATGGAGATTCACCGCGCCGAGCTCGGCAAGGACCTCGAGATGGCTCGCCGCGATGCCGCTTCGGCCCAGCAGGCGCTCGAGCGCATCGACTGGCGCCAGCGCGAGCTCAAGGGCCAGATCGAGCAGCAGCTCGACCTCCGTGCCTCCGCCGCCGAGCGGCTCGACGAGGCCCGCGCCGAGGTCGCCAGCCTCGAGGAGGAACTCCGCGCCGCTGAGGGCGAGAGCGAGACGAGTGGCGCCGAGGCCCGGCGTCTCGCCGAGGAGGTTCAGGCCCTCGCCATCGAGGTCGCCCGCGCCCGCGAGCAGCTCACGTCCCTGCGTTATCAGCACGACAGCGCGCAGGCTGAGCTCCGCGAGTCTGAGCACCGCCTCGGCACCGCCGAGCAGGAGATCTCCCGCCTCGACGCTGAGAACGAGCAGGCCGCGCTCGAAGCCGGCGAACTCGAGCGCCGTCTCACCATCCTCTTCGACGAGCGCCGCGCCCTCGAGGCCAAGGCCGCCGAACAGCGCGACGAGAGTGACCGCGCGGGCATCGAGCTCAAGCGGCTGAGCCAGGAGATCCACGTCGTCGCCCGCGAGCGCAACGAGCGCCAGAACCGCCTCCAGGATCTCCAGATCCGGGCCAGTCAGCACCAGATGCAGCTCGAACTGTGCGACCAGGAGGCGCAGGAGAAGCTGCGGCTCCCCATGGCCGAGATTCTCCAGGCGCACCCCGAGCCGCTCGCCGATCCGGCTCCGCTCCGCGGCGAGGCCTCGGAGATCCGCCAGCGCATGGAGGCGATGGGTCCGGTCAACGTGATCGCCATCGAGGAGTATCAGCAGCTCCGGGAGCGCCACGAGTTCCTCACCGCCCAGGAGTACGACCTCCTCGCCGCCAAGAAGAACCTCGAACAGACCATCGCGGAGCTCGACAAGACCACCACCGAGCTCTTCACCCAGTCCTTCGCCCAGATCCGCGAGAACTTCCAGCAGATGTTCCGCCGGCTCTTCGGCGGCGGGCGCGCGGACCTCGTCGCTCTCGAGCCCGGCAATCTGATCGAGAGCGGAATCGAGATCATCGCTCAGCCCCCGGGAAAGAAGCTCCAGGCCATCTCCCTCCTCTCCGGCGGCGAAAAGGCCCTCACCGCCCTCGCCCTCATGTTCGGGATCTTTCTCCAGAAGCCCGCCCCCTTCTGTGTCCTCGACGAGATCGATGCCCCCCTCGATGACAAGAACGTCGGACGCTTCAAGGATCTCCTCGAGGAGTTCAGCCAGACCACGCAGTTCATCATCATCACCCACAACAAGCTCACCATGCAGCTCGCCGACACCCTCTTCGGCATCACCATGGAAGAGCCCGGTGTCTCCCGTCTCGTCGGCGTCGACTTCCAGACCGCCCAGCAGTACGCGGCGTGATCCGTGAGGCGCGATTCGGCTCCGTGGCTCTCGGAGATCGCCGGCGGATGGTCTCGCGCCGAACCCGGTGAGCTGAGCCGGGCGCACGCGGAGGCCAGGGCCTCGCGGGCGGACGCGGTCGATCTGATCACCGCCAGCGGACACGACCACGGCCTCGTCTTTCCCCGCGAGATCATCGAGCAGGTCACGGTCGACGCCCTGCGCCGCGCGGAGTCCGTCCATCGCTACGCCCCCGACCCGCTCGGTCAGCCAGCCGCACGCGAAGCCATCGCCGGCTTCTATCGGCG
This sequence comes from Candidatus Sumerlaeia bacterium, assembly GCA_013360565.1. Lineage (GTDB taxonomy): Bacteria > Sumerlaeota > Sumerlaeia > JABWBI01 > JABWBI01 > JABWBI01. The sequence goes on from JABWBI010000063.1 coordinate 1,770, forward strand.
CCGAGGGGCCGGCGCCCATCCCGATGGCATCGCCCTCACCCCCGGCACCAGCCTCGCCTACCTCTACACCTTCCGGCTCCTCGCCGGCGCCGGTCATGAGATCCTGGTCCCCTCGCCCGGATATCCGCTCTTCGATGACATCGCCGCCCTCGCCGGCCTTCAGCTTCGCCGCTATTATCTGCGTGAGACAGACTCCGGCTGGCGTCCCGACCTCGACGAGATCGCCTTCCAGCTCACTCCCCGCACGCGGGCTCTGGTGATCATCTCGCCGCACAACCCCACCGGCACGGTCTGGTCCCACGGTGACCTGGACGCTCTGCGCATGGTCTGCCCTGACCTGCCCCTGGTCTTCGACGAAGTCTTCAGTGAGACGATCGCTCCTCCCCTCGAGGCGCTCCCGCGTCCGCAGGGATTTCCTCTCTGCATCACGCTCAACGGCTTCTCAAAGATGCTCGCTCTCCCAGGCTGGAAGTTCGGCTGGATGAAGATCGACGGCGAACCGGAGCGCACCGGTCCTTTCCTGCGAGCGCTCACTCACTTGGCCGATACATTTTTGCCGGTTCCCGAACTTCAGCAGGCAATGATTCCAGGCCTCATTGCCGCCGCCGATCCCGCCGTGTCCCGTGCTCTCGCCGCGGAGGTTGCCCGCCGCCGCAGTCTCGCAGTCGATCTGCTCTCTCCCCGGGCCCATCGCCCGCAGGGCGGTGTCTATCTCTGCCCCCGCCTGCCCGAGGGCGTGGACGATGACGACTTCGCACTGCGCCTCGCCCAGGAGCATGCCGTCTTCGTGCACCCCGGCCACTACTACGGACTTCCCCGGCACGCCGTCCTCACGTGCCTGGCGACGCCCGGTTCCCTCCGGGACGGACTCGACCGGTTCAATCGGGCAGTACGATCCGCGTGACCAGCGGGCGATGATCGGAGAGATCCGTGACGAGCACCTCCGACGAGATCACGCGGATCCCCGGCGACACGTAGACGTGGTCGATTGCCCGCACGGGATCGTCCGCCGGAAAGGTCAGCAGTCCCTCGCTCGCCTCCGCAACCGGCCGCAGCGCGGACAGATGGGCGAGCTCTGGCGACGCCGGCTCACAGTTCAGGTCGCCCCCGACGATCACCGGGCCGGCCAGCAGATGCGGCTGCACCAGCTCCGCGATCTCCGCGAGCTGACGGTCCCGCTGATCCGCCGTGAGCCCCAGGTGAGTGTCGATCGCCGTGATCGTCCGCTCACCGCTCGCCAGCCGCGCGATCAGCGCGACCCTCTGCTCGCTGAAATGCTCAGGATACTCCGGGTGGCTCTCGGAGTAGTCCGGCCGAAAGAGCGGGACGGCCCCGGACTCGACGATCTCCCACCTGGTGAGCAGGGCAATCCCATAGTGGCCACCGCCGAACTCGAGAGCCGGCGCGAAGCACATGTTCATCCGGAGTGCATCCGACAGATGCCTCGCCTCGTCGATCCCGCCCGAGCGCACCACGCCCTGATCCACCTCCTGGAGGAGCACCACATCTGCCCCCGACGCGCGGATCACCTCGGCGATCCGGTCGAGATTCTCGCCCACCAGCTCTGGTGAAATCGCACGACCAGGCCCCACTCCCACCCGGATGTTGTAGGTCATGACCGTCAGCTCCGTGTCGCACCATCCGGCGGCGGCGAGGAAAGCAAGAAGGGTGGCGAACAACCGAGTCATGGGAGCACCTCCGTCCGGCAGTCAAGGCGTCCCCGGCCACGCCATCAATGAGAAACCTCGCCTCATCCGGGGGCAGAGCCCGCCCGCGCCACCGTTTTCCCTGTTTCATTGTTTGAAAACGCTTGCACTCCGAGTCGGCCCTCTCGCTTGATCTCATCCCAGACCCACCCCAATGACCTCCGGAGTGCCCCATGACTCAGGAACATCTCCTCCCCACCGGCGCTGACACCGCCTTCTTCCAGGAGCACGGCTATTGGATCGGACCTCGCGTGCTCGATGACGATCGCCTCGAACGCCTCCGCGACGCCATGGAGCGTGTCTACCAAGGCGAGTTCGAGACCGGGCATGCGCCCTGGAGCTCCTCGTGGAAGCCCGGCGACGATCCCAGCGGGTTGCGCAAGACCGACAACTCCTTCTGGGCCAATCTGACCCTGCGTGCTCTCGCCACTGATCCCACCATCGGCGCCATGGCCGCTCGCCTCGCCGGGGTCTCAGAGATCCGGCTGTGGCATGACCAGCTGCTCCACAAACCCGGCGCGGGGAGGGCCGCCGCGAAGTCGCAGTCGATCATCGGCTGGCACCAGGACCGGCACTATTGGCAGAACACGCAGGACACCCTTCTCACCGCCTGGGTGCCCTTCGACGATGTCGACCTCGAGAACGGCGGCATGAGCTTCGTTCCCGGGAGCCACCGATGGGGCCTGCTCGAGGAGAGCGACTTCTTCGCCAAGGACAACGACGAGCTCGCCGCCAAGATCGAGAAGGCCACCGGGAGGACCTTCCACCGCGTTCCCGTCATCCTCCGGGCGGGTCAGGTCAGCTTCCACCACTGCTTGACCATCCACGGCAGCGGGCCCAACTACACGGACCGCCCCCGCCGGTCGCTCGCCATTCACCTCATGCCTGGCGGATGCACCTGGACCGGCGGCACCTGGTGCGACGCCCACATGAACTCCGTGCTCCTCCGGATCAATGGCAAGCGGCCGGGCGACGAGTTCACCGGCCCTCTCTTCCCACGCCTGCACCCTCCGGCCCCTGGGCAGGAGATCGCCGCCGGTCCCAGCTACGAGGAGATCAGAGCTCGAGAAGCGTCTTCGGCGACTGCGTGAGTGTCTCCGACCCGTCTTCGCGCACCACCGCCATGTCCTCGATCCGCACGCCACCGAAGCCCGGCACGTAGATGCCCGGCTCGTTGGTGACGATGTTCCCCGCCGCGAGCGTGTCCATCGATGGCTGGGCAAGCCTCGGAGCCTCGTGGATCTCGATTCCCACGCCGTGGCCCGTCCCGTGGCCGAAGTGCTTCGCGTGCCCCGCGCGCCGGATCACCTCACGGGCAGCCGCATCGACATCCCTGGCCCGCACGCCCGCTCGAATTGCCGAGGCGGCCGCTCTCTGCGCCTCGAGCACCGTCTCATAGATCCGCCGATGTCGCGCTGTCGCTCGCCCCAGCACGATCGTCCGCGTCATGTCCGAGCAGTACCCGCCCAGGACAACCCCGAAGTCGAACAGCAGAAACTGGCCGCGGCGCACACGCCGGTCTCCCGGCACGGCGTGCGGCAGGGCGCTGTTCGGGCCCGCCGCGATGATCGGCGGAAATGATGGTCCTTCTGCTCCCCGGATCTCCATCTCACCCTTGAGCCACCGCGCAATTTCTCGCTCTGTCAATGCGCCGCGCGTCAGACGCCGCGGCAGCCAGTCCAGCAGCGCGGTGAAGAGATCATCGCCGAGCCTGACCGCGCGCCGGATCAGAGCAATCTCCGCGCCGGTCTTCACTGCACGCATCTCCCGGAGCGCCGGTGCGACATCCCGCACGCTCAGACCCCGCGCGATCCGCCGTGCCCAGGTCCACCGCTCGTGGGCAATCGTCCCCTCGAGGCCCAGCCTCCGGATGCGATGGCGTCGCAGCAGCGATCCGGCCTGCTCGTCGAGAGGGTTCCTCTGAAGCGCCACGTGGACGCCCCGCAGCCGGCTCCGCGCGCTCTCGATGTAGCGGAAGTCCGTGATGAACACCGCGCTCCGCCTCAGCACAAGCAGCGTCGAGGCGGTGCCGCGAAACCCCGTCAACCAGTGCGTCGAGGGCCGGTCCAGGATCAGCGCGGCGTCCAGCCCCATCTCCTCCAGCCGGCGCTGAAAAGCCCGGAGGTGCTCACGGTGGTCAATGCCGCCGGCCCTCACGGCCTGTCCTCCAGGGGGCGCGTGCGCAGGTCCGCGAAGGTGATGTTCAGGCGCGAGAGCGTGGTCGCCACGTCCACGAAGGCCTGCATCGGCGCTGAGGCGTCGCTCACCACTTCGATCGGCACCCCCGGGCGGCTGCGTGTCGCCGCCGCGAGAGCGGTCTCGAGTTCGCCGCGCTCCACGCGCTGCTCTCCCACCAGCAGGCCCCCGTCTGCCGCGATCGTGATCAGGATCGACTCCGGCGCGGCCTGACTCGCCTCCAGCGATGCCTGCGGCAGCTGGACCTCCAGCTGCGCCCGCTCCTCTCGCAGATTCGTCGCCACCAGGAAGAAGAAGATGAGAATGAAGATGCAGTCGAGAAGCGGTGTGAGGTTCAGCTCCTCGTCTTCGGTGGCCTGCGATGCAATCCGGTCTCTCATGCCTCGAGCCTCCGCTGATACTCCGGCAGGCCGGCGGTGACAACTCCCATCGCCAGCACCGCCCAGAGGATCACGCCCAGCTGCTCGCGGAAGTAGAAGCTGATGAGCCCCACGATCAGCATCATCAGCTGGAGCGAGATCTGAAAGGAGAGCCACGGTTCCGTCCTCCGCCGCGGCCACCAGATCCTCCACGTCGCCGTGAAGAGCCCCATCTGAAACACCGCGAACCCCACACCCCCGATGATGCCCGTCTCGGCCGTCATCTCAATCCACACGTTGTGCGCGTGCGGCTTGATCTGCACTTCGTCCGCCACCGCGTAGCGCGGGTACTCCTCCTCGAAGTTCATCCAGGAGTAGCCCACGCCCGTGAGAGGGCGATCCCGGATCATGTTCCATGAGCTCCGCCAGCCCCGCGTCCGGTACTGCATCGACGTCCAGTGCTCGCGATAGGTCGCCGGCTCGAAGATCGTCTCGTAGTGCCGTCTCACATGCGACGGCAGCACCGCCGCCACCACGAGCAGGCCGGCCGCCGCCAGGCCCGCCGCCATGCGCCAGTTCGTCATGGTCGCCACGATCAGCACGGCCGCCGCCATGCCCACCAGCGCCCCGCGGTTGAGCGTCAGCATCAGGCACCACAGCGGGATCACCGCCGAGAGCCACCACAGCCAGCGGCGCCCGTTCGCCGCCGTGCCCAGGTACACCAGCGTCATCGCCGTGAGGGCCGAGAAGAAGCCGAGCTTGTTGTGGTGCTCCAGCGGGTACTGCGCCCGCAGGCTCTCCCGCCGCTCAGGCTCGTCGTGGTCGACGACGTTGTCCCGCACCCAGGCCAGCCGGGTCACCTCGTCCGCTCCGCTCAGATAGAAGTGGTACGTCCCCACCGACGCGGCGCACGCAAGCAATCCGCTGACGGCGAGCACGTGGATCAGCCGGCGGAGGTCCGCCAGGCGATTGACCCCCAGCGTCAGTCCGAGGAAGACCGACGCGTACACCAAGAACTCCTTGCGCAGAATCCGGCTGCTCGTCTCCGGGTTGAGGCTTGTCAGAGTGGACACGGCCACCATCGCCGCAAACAGGGCGAGCCCCAGAGCCCATGGGCGCCGGAGCGCGCGCCAGCTCAACGAGCCGCCCGTCGCCAGCGTTCCCGTCAGGCCCGTCAGCAGGGCGCCGAGAGACAGATACCACGGGACCCCCGTGCTCCACGCCTCCCACGGGGCGACGATCAGGAGCCCGGCCAATCCCCCAAAGAGGCAGCCGAAGGAGATGCGCTGCAGCCGCACCCGCCGCGCGGGCGGCGCGGAGTCGCGCGGCGTCGGCAACTCCACCGCGGGGACCAAAGCGGCACTCACCGGAGGCCGAGCCCTGCCGGCCGGACGGCGCCTCCCTGGCCCATCCGCGTGGTCATGACGTGCGACGCCGAGATCATGTCGGGCCAGTCAAGGTCCCCCACGCACCGAGTGCAAGGGAAACCCTTCGACGCGCGCCCGGAGCCGGTCGCGCAGCTCCAGAATGCGCTGCTCGCGACCGCCGCCCCTTCGCTCCCGTAGCCTCGCGCGCAGCTTGCCGAGGTCACGGAGAAGGTGAAACAGAGGCAACCGCCGCCGGATTCGGCGCTGCTCCTCCGCGGGTCTTCCCGCCAGGTATGGGACCAGCAGCGGCTCCGGGTCGCCGTCGGCGAGCCCCAGCACATGCAGCGCATCGACGAGGTCCACCTCCGGTGCCCCAAATTGCAGCGCCCCGATGTCGATGAACGCCACTCGACCGCTCGGCCGCAGCCGAATGTCGTCCGCCGCGAGGTGAGTGTGCGTCAGTGTCGCCTCACACGGCTCGGGTGTGGATTCCATGAGCGACCATGTGTGTCTTTCGAGCGCCTCCAACTCGTCGCCGGTGAAGAGATCGGGCCGGTCGCGGAAGGCATCCAGCCGGTGCGCGAGCATTTCGCGCAGACGCTCGCTCACCTTCACTTCGCCGGCGCGCTCCGCGGGCAGAGTCACGCCGTGAAGCAGACGCAGCGCCTCCGCGATCGCCTCCGCGTGGCCGCGCCGTTCGTCCACCGTCACGGATGCGAAGCTCTCACCCTCGATCCACTCCTCCACCAGGACGGGCCCCCCGGCGCGCCGGGTGCGCCACCACGAGAGATCGTGCCCCACGAGACAGGGAAGCGGACGCTCGGCCGCGCCGGGCGCCACCCGGCGCGCAAGACCATGCGCCACCAGCAGCCGCCTCGCCGCCGAGCGCTGCTCGCATCGGCGAAGGACGCCGACGCCACGGCCCGAATCCTCCTCGATGATCCAGACATCTCCCGACGAGCCCTCCTCCGCCGGCCGCAGTCGAAGCGCTCCACTGGCTCCCGCCGGCCACAGATCGGGCCGTCTCCGGAGAAAGCGCGTGAGGTCCTGCGTCGCATCCATGAACATCTGACGATGACTCGGCTCCGGCGGCGCCGACAAGCGTGATCCACGTCACCGAGCCGTCCATTGACATCCGCGGGCACGCTTCGCACCGTGGCTCCGCCATGCGTGCCATCTACTTCTGCCGCTACCTCCCGGGCCTGCATCAGCTTCTCCCTCTCCTGGGGCAACTCCCGGGGCCCCTGTGGACCGACGACGCCGAGGTTGCCCGGGCCTGCCGGCGCATCGCGCCCGCTCAGCCGCTTCACCGGGTCTGGCCGTCCAAGCGCTGGTGTGTCGAGCGCCTCGCCCGGCGTCTGGAAGGCGACGTCTTCATTGGCACCAACGCGCATCCGCAGTTCTTCAACCGCGTCCGTGGTCCGCGCGTGCAGTGCTTTCACGGAGTCTCCTCCAAGGGCTTCGCGGCGCAGTGGCGCAACACACGCTACTTCGACCTCTGCCTCCTCGCCGGCGAGCGCATGCGCCGCGACTTCGAGCGCGCCGGACTGCTCGACACCGTCCGCTGCGAGGTTGTGGGACACATCCGAGGCGACCGGCTCGCCCGGGGAGATTTCGACTCCGCCGCCTTCAAGCGCGCCCACCGTCTGGACGCCGGGGCGCCGACCGTGCTCTATGCTCCCACGTGGTCTGGCCTCAGTTCCTTCAATGACCACGGCCTCGAAATCGCGCAGGCCGTTCCCCCGGAGTGGAACTTTGTCGCGAAACTTCACCCCTGGACGATCCGCCGCCGGGATGCCCCCGCGATGGTCCGCGCCTTCACGGCCTGGATCTCCGCGCGCCCGCGAGGCGCCCTGCTTCCCATCGACGACGACATCCACCCCGCCATGGCGGCCGCGGACCTGATGATCGGCGACCGCTCCTCGACATGTGAGGAGTTCCTTCTCCTCGATCGGCCGATTCTCTTCTTCGATCACCTGACCGGCCGGGCCGGCCTGGATGAGCAGACCCGTGCCCTCGTCGAGCGTGGTGACTGGTCCGACCTCCACCGGTGCGGCCCCGTCGTTTGCTCGGGACTGGAGCTCCGTGACGCACTGATCCACGTGCAAGCTCACCCCTCTGAGCACGGCGATCAGCGGCGCCGGATGCGCGACTTCGTCTTCCACCAGCCCGATGGCCGCGCCGCCGAGCGGGCCGCGGTGGCCATTGCCAGGCTGGCTGGCGAGATGCGTGACCGGGTCTTCGGGCAGCGGATTTTCGAGGCCAGTGGCGCCGGCGTCAGAGAAGACTGACCAGGCCCCGACGCAGCATGACGCCCACCATGCGGCGCCGGTAGGCGTCGGTCGACCGCAGGTCGGTGATCGGCGTGAACTCCATCATGGCCGTCTGCTGCGCCTGCTGAATCAGGGCGGGCGTCAGCACTTGTCCGGCCAGGAGCGCCTCGGTCTTCGCCGCGCGCTTGGCCGTGACGGCCACCGCGCCGAAGACGAGCCGGATGTGCTCGACCCGGCGTTCCGCACTCAGACGGATCAGGGCGGCGAAGGACACTTTCGAGATCGACTGCGCCCGGCGCGGCCCGGCCTTGTGCCAGAGGCTCCGCGTCGCCGCGGACACTTTGCGGAACTCAACGCCCATGATCAATTCGTTCGGCCGCCGGTCACACACGCCGACGCCCCTCAGCCACGACTCGACGGGGACGCGCCGCTCACCGTCGACCGACCGCGCAATCACCTCCGCCTCGAGCGCCACCAGCGGTGGCAGAAGGTCGCCCACCGGTGACGCTGTTCCAAGCTGGCCGCCAATGGTACCGCGCGACTGGATCTGAGGCGCGCCGACATCCCGCGAGGCGAGGGCGAGGACCTCAGCGTGCTGGGCGATCACCTTGGATGTCATCAGCTGGGCGAAGGAGACCCGCGCCCCCAGCCGAATCGCCGCCGCCGACTCGTCGATCGCCGCGAGATCGCTCAGTGCCTCGATCTGCACGAGCACCTCGGGCCGCATGCGTCCCTCGCGCATGCGCACCATCACATCGGTGCCGCCGGCCAAGACGGCCGCGCTCCGGCCGCGCTTGGCCTCGGCATCGAGGATCGACAGGGTCTCCTCGAGCGTCTTCGGCGTGTGATAGCCCTGCAGCTTCATCGAGAGAGGAGTGATTTCACGCGGCGGGCGGCCTCGTCAAGCTTCCCCGTGAAGTCAATTCGCCTTGCGTCCCTGTCATCCGCCTCCTCTGATGCGACCCATGCCCAAGACGCTGCTCGCCGCGACGACCAACGAGGGCAAGCTCCGTGAGATCGCGGAGATCCTTGCCCCGCTCGGGCTCGACCTCCGGACGCCCTTTGAGTTTCCCCTCGTCGTCGAGGCGCCCGAGGACACCGGCACCTTCGAGGGAAATGCCCTCCGGAAGGCCCGGCACTGGCACGCGGCCACCGGCCTCGCCGTCCTCGCCGATGACTCCGGTCTCTGCGTCGACGCTCTCGACGGCCAGCCGGGCGTTTATTCCGCCCGGTACGCGCCGAGTGTCGCCGAGCGCAACGCGAAGCTCCTCGCCGCCCTCCGGGACTTGCCGCCAGAGCGCCGTGGGGCCCACTTCGTCTGTGTCGCGGCCTTCATCGATGAGTCGGGGCGAGCGGTGACCGCCGAGGGCCGGTGCGAGGGGCGCATTCACCACGAACCCCGCGGCTCAGGCGGATTCGGCTACGATCCCCTGTTCTGGGTTGATGAGTGCGCCTGCACCGTTGCGGAGTTGCCCAGTGACGTGAAGCACACGCTCAGCCACCGCGGACGCGCGCTCCAGGCCCTGCGCCCCGCGCTCGAGCGGTGGGTGCGGGGAGGAGACAGACCCTGATGAGCTCTCCACTGAAAGAGGATCCCTGGAAGAACCTGCGCGAGGAGCGGGCCCGGCGCCAGGCGAGGAAGACCGGCCTGGGCACTGTCCTCATGCTCACCGTGGTTGCGGGCATCGGCGGTGCAGGCCTGGGCTGTGTGGCGGGCCATTTGGCGGCATCGCGTTCACACAGCCGGGGCTTCGACCGATGGGCGGTGCGATCGGCGCGATTCTCGGCATCGGCGCGGCGATTCGCCCGGTGAAGAACTGCGAAGCCTGACGAGGCTCAGAGCGCCTCAGCCAGCGCCGCCGCCTGGACGTCGAGGGCCTCCATCTGCGACGCCCAGGCCCCGGTCAGCGCCACGATGCGCTCGCGCTGGTCCGGGCCATCGACGGTCAGACACGGACCCCACCGCGTTGAGTGCCGCTCCATGACCCAGCGCGGCGGCGAACGGCGGATCGACTCCACCAGCAGCTCGCGCTCATGCGCGGGCAGGCCGCCGAGATCAACGACGAGTGGCGGGTCACGGCGGAGGCCGCGGAGCAAGTTCTGCGCGTCGGTGATCTGAAGGAACGACTGATTCCACAGGAGCGAGGAGATCGTCTGCGCCGTCGCCGCCGCCGCGTCGAGACTGGCGGCGAGAGCCGTGCACGCGCCGCGGTGCTCCTCTCGCAAGCCCTCGAGACTCCGCAGAAACGCCGCGCCGGCGTGCCGCCGCTCGGCCCAGAGAGACGCCAGCGTCCTCACGCGCCAGAGAGCCGGGAAGTCGTCGAGCGTCTCGAGGGCAGCGATCTGATCACCCAGCGCCCGCGCCGCGGTGGGTCCCACCGTCAACACCGCATCTCCCGGCGCGACGTCGGCCGCACCCGTGTCGGA
>JABWBI010000064.1 GCA_013360565.1 Candidatus Sumerlaeia bacterium
GCGTGACACCACGGAATTCGCGGCCCCGGCAGGGACACTGCCGGGGCCGGACGCTCTCGAACCTGCGCAGGCCGGTCAGTTCGCGTAGGGACCGCTGGCGCGATCGTAGAACGGGGGATTGCCGGACGGGTAGGGGGCCGACGAGCCGACGCGGACGATGTCCCCGACCGAGACCGTGCCGTTCGTCGGGTCGTAGTTGGCCCCGTTGATATTGGACAGGTGCCCGGCCCCGTCCATCGTGGAGCGCCCGCCAAAGGCGGCGTAGCGGTCCGGGCCGACCGACGCGATGCGCCAGGCGCCTCCCGAGGTGAGGGCCGAGCCCTGCCCTGCGCCGAAGCCGGTGCCAGGCTGGAACTCGGCGGCCTGGACATAGTCGAACGTGTCGTAGACCTGCTGGGGGAAGGTGCCGGCGGCGACGCCGTTGACGGCGAAGGGTTCGGCGAAGACGGACGTGATGTACGCGATGGGCGTCGTCAGCGGGATGAATCGGGCCGAGACGCCGTCCTGGCCGCTCTTGAAGACGCTGCGGCCCACGCCGGTCGTCGTGAACCACGCGGGGACCATGGTCGTGAAGACCGGTGGATAGCGATTGTAGTCGATGTAGTAGGCCTCCATGCCCGTGGTGAGTGACCTCATGTCGGCCTTGGCGCGTGAGACCTTGGCCCGCGTCTGAGCCTCGAGGAAGTTGGGCACGGCGATGGCCGCGAGGATGGCGATGATCGCCACGACGATCAGCAGTTCGATCAGAGTGAACGCACGGCGGCGCATGGGTGATGTCTCCTCTCCAAAATGGTGGGGAGGCGGACCCTCCCGAGGTGGCTCCCCACCCTGAAGAGACACCAGGGACGCGATGGGCTTCCAGGCCGAAGGCGCTTCCCTCTCACTTCTTGGCCGCCATTGACAAAAGCCGCCAGACATGGCCGACTTCCCTGGGGGCTGGGAGTGGGATTCCGGCAGGACGCCGGCCGGAGGAGGCCCATGACCAAGGGGACCGTACCCGTGGGAGACCGCGCAGGGCTCAGTGCCCGCGCCCGGGATCACCTGCATCATCCGAAGACCGACTTCCATGCCCTCGACTACCTGAGCATGGCCGTGGACGCCGTGGTGTGCGTGGCCGCGCTGACGGCCCTGTGGGCACTGTCCGTTCTGAGTGCGTTCGGCGTGGTGGAGCCCGGCGCGTGCCTTCCCCAGGCGCTTGCGGGGCCGCCGAAGTACGAGGCGGCGATGTGGATCGTGCTCTCACTGTGTGCCGCCGCGGGGCTGGCGGGCCTGCTGCAGTTCTGGCTGCGGCGAATCTGGGAGAAGACCTACGGGTCGAAGACGTCGCTGTGGAACGGGACGCTGGCGTCTCAGCTGCTTCTGGGGGCGGTGATGCCGGCCGTGTGCGCCGTGATTCTGGTCCGCGACGGAGCCGCAACATCGATGCTGACGGGCCTCTTCGTGGTCATGGCGCTGCTCCACGCGCGCCACGCGGTGCAGGTTCAGGTGTGGGCGCGGCGGTGAAGCGGCCGGTCAGCCCCGGGTCTGACCCGTGCCGAACACGACCCATTTGACGCTGGTCAGCTCACGCAGACCCATCGGGCCGCGCGCGTGAAGCTTCTCGGTGGAGATGCCGATCTCGCAGCCGAGACCGAATTCGCCACCGTCGCTGAAGCGGGTCGACGCATTGACGAAGACGCAGGCGGAGTCGATTTCGCTGAGGAAGCGCATGGCGCGGCCGTGGTCGCGCGTGACGATGGCGTCGGTGTGGTGCGACCCGTGTGTGTTGATCCACGCGACGGCCTGGTCGAACGAGTCGACGACCTTCACGCTGATGATCTTGTCGAGGTACTCGGCCGTCCAGTCCCCGGCCTTCGCCGGGACGGCGCGGGGCTCGAGGGCGCAGACCGTTTCGTCGCCGCGGATCTCGACGCCCTTGTCGATGAGGACATCGAGCGTCGCCTCCAGAAAGGCCCCGGCGACGGCCGAGTGCACGACGAGCGACTCGACGGCGTTGCAGACGCCGGTGCGCTGCGTCTTCGCGTTGACGGCGATGCGCTGGGCCATGTCGAGGTCGGCCCCCTCGTCGACGTAGATGTGGCAGTTGCCGTCGTAGTGCTTGATGACCGGCATGCGGGCCTCGGCGACAACCCGCTCGATGAGACTGCGCCCGCCGCGGGGGATGACGACGTCGACGAGGCCCTCGAGGGCAAGCAGCGCCGAGACGGCGGCGCGGTCGGTGGTGGGGATGAGCTGGACGGCATCCTCGGGCGCGCCGGCCTCCCGGAGGGCACCCCGGATGGCGTCGACCATCGCGAGGTTCGAGTGAATCGCCTCCGACCCGCCCCGGAGGATCACGGCGTTGCCGCTCTTGAGGCACAGGCACGCGGCGTCGGCGGTGACGTTGGGGCGGCTCTCGTAGATGAAGCCGACGACGCCGAGAGGTGAACGCATCCTGCCCACACGCAGACCGTTGGGGCGCGTCTGGACGTCGAAGATCTCGCCGACGGGGTCGGGCAAGGCCCGGACCTCATTGATGCCCTGGACCATCGCCGCGATGCGCATGACATTGAGCTCGAGCCGGTCGAGCATCGCCGCCGAGAGGCCCTTCTCGCGCCCGGCGGCGAGGTCGCGCTGATTCTCGGCTTGGATGCGCGGCGCCGCGGTCTCTAAGGCCTTGGCCATCCGCTCCAGGGCGATGTTCTTCGCGCCGGGGGTCATCCTCACCAGCTGCGCGGTGGCCGCGCGGGCGCGCTGCGCCATCTCGCGGACGAGGGCGGCGACATCGGCGCCGGCGGGGGCAGTCATCGTGGTCATGCCACTCGCTCCCAAAGGGGGGGTGGCCGAGATTGGGGTCACTCCGCGTGGGGTGTCAAGGAGCGGCTCAGCGGGCGGCCCTCACTCCACCGGGTAGCGCGGCGCCGGGATCGGGCCCTCGTCGCTGAGCAGACCGCAGAGCGCGGGGTCGGCGAGAATTTCGGCGACGGTCGCGGGTTCGCCGTCGACCTCCATCTCGCCGGCGACGAGCCGGATGCCGTGGCTGTAGTCGACCCACCAGTTGACGTGATCACCGTAGAGGGGCTGGATCGGTTCTCCACTGGGATGGTGCCAGCCGAAGATGAACACCCGGTCGGGCCGCGCCGCGAGACCTGCGGCGAGGACCACGTCCTTCTTGATGCCCGCCACCAGCGCCCCCGGCGGGGCGCCGGTGCGGACGCGCTGCGCCTCGATGGCCCAGTGGCTGGCGAGGAAGACGCGCGGCGACTGAATCTCGTAGACCTCGGGGGTGAAGGGCTGCGGCTGGAGCTGTGGATCGGCCGCGCTCCAGATCGCGTCGACCATCCGGCGCGTGGGCAGCGTGGCGCTGGCCAAGTCCGCGATGCGCTGCGCCGTCGTGGGCATCATCGGCGTGCGGATGAAGTCGTCGTCCGAACCCACGCTGAGGTAGTCGGGTGTCACCCAGATCGTCCCCGTGTGGTGCTCACCGGACGCCTCGCACGAGACGGCCACCGGCACCAGCCGGCGCAAGAAGTCCGGCATGTTGCCCTGCGAGATCTCTCGGAGCAGCCGCTCCTCGCGCACCTCGCGCGAGACATCGAGCAGTGTGAGCATGATCGCGCTGCCGCCGGGGGCATCGTCCGGCCGCGGGGGCAGGTCGAGCGTGGGGGCGGCCGCGGCGGTCGAGGAGATCAGGGCGAGCACGGCAGAGAGACGCATGGGCGGAACCTCCGGGGCCATCGGTGCCACAGCGCCGTGCGGCCGTCAGCCCTTTTCCGCGGTTGCGCGCGGGGAGCCTTGCGGGCATGACATGGCGCCCCATGAGCAACCGCATCGAGATCCTCCACGAGCGCTTTCCGGTGATCGCCATCGTCGGCAGGCCGAACGTGGGCAAGAGCGCGCTGTTCAATCGCATCGTGGGGCGGCGCAAGGCCGTCGTGCTGGAGGTGCCCGGCCTGACGCGCGACCGCAACTTCGAGACGGCGGAGTGGGGCGGGCGGCAGTTCGTCGTCGTCGACACCGGGGGCTACGAGGTCGAGGGGGTCGAAACGGGCGCGGGCCCCCTCAAGACCGAGATGCGAGAGCAGGCGATGCTGGCCATCGAGGAGGCCGACGCGGTGATTCTGCTGACCGACGCGCGTGAGGGGGTGACGCCGCTCGACGAGGAGGTGCTGGCGATCCTGCGGCGGTCGAAGAAGCCGATGCTGCTGGCGGCAAACAAGTGCGACAACCCCGGGCAGGAGAATCTGGCGAGTGACTTCTACCGGCTCGGCGTCGAGGAGGTCTTCGCGGTCTCAGCGCTCCATGGGACCGGCGTCGCCGACCTGCTCGACGCTGTGCTCGAGCGTCTGCCAGCTGCCCCCGTGGCCTCTGACGGCGCCGAGACCGGCATCCGCATCGCCGTTGTGGGGCGGCAGAACGTCGGCAAGTCGACGCTGGTGAACGCGCTGCTGGGCCAGCAGCGCGTGATCACGGCCGACCTGCCGGGGACGACGCGGGACGCGATCGACACGACGTTCCGGCGTGGCGACCAGGTCTACACGCTCATCGACACGGCAGGCATCCGGCGCCGGGGCAAGATCGAGCGCGGCATTGAGGGGCTCTCGGTGATCTCGGCCCGGGCCAGCCTGGCGCGCTGCGATGTCGCGCTGGTGGTGATCGACGCGGCGCAGGGGCTGACGGCGCAGGACGCCCACGTCGCGGGATATGCCGCGGAGGCGGGGCGGGCGGTGATTGTCGCCGTGAACAAGTGGGACCTCTTCGAGGACAAGACCGAGCGGTCAGCGGGCGAGTTTGCCAAGCGCCTGCGCGAGGAGTGGGGGTTTCTCTCGTGGGCCCCCATCCAGTTCATCTCGGCCAAGTCCGGGCAGCGCGTCACCACGCTCTTCGAGATGGTCGCGCGCGCCCACGCGGCGTTTCACCGCGACGTGCCGACACGCGACCTCAACCGCGCGCTCGCGGAGATCCTCGCCCACCAGTCCCCGCCGGTGCGCTCAGGCCGGCAGCTCCAGATCAAGTACATCACGCAGGTCGGGCGCCGCCCCCCGGCCTTCGCCCTCTTCGTCAATGATCCCAAGCTCCTGCACTTCTCGTATGAGAGGTACCTGCTCAATCAGCTCCGGATGCGCTGGGATTTCGAAGGGACGCCGGTCCGCCTCGTTCTCCGCACGAAGGCACCCCCGCGCGAATCCTGACGGCGGCGAAAAACGCTCGACCGCGGCCCGCGGAATGATCTTGAATGCGCCGGGCCCCGGATTCCCGGGGCCCGTGAATCGCAGCTCACGACGCACTCCAGAGCACGCCATGACGGACCCTCTCCGCTTCTTCCTCATCACGCTCGGCTCGTACCTGACCGGGGCCATCCCCTTCGCCTACCTCATCGCCAAGCAGGCGGCGGGCATCGACATCCGGCGCCACGGCTCGGGCAACGTCGGCGCGACGAACGTGCTGCGTGTGGTCGGCAAGCGCGCGGGGGCCCTGTGCTTCGTCTGCGACTTTCTCAAGGGCCTCGTGCCCGTCCTCCTCGCCCAGCGGCTCCTCACCGGCCCCGTCGAGGCGGCGGGCGTGGTGCTCTCGGCGGAGAAGATGTGGCTGATCGCGGGGGCGGCGGCGATCATCGGTCACTGCTTTCCGGTGTACCTGATGACGGTGGGAGGCAAAGGGATCGCGACGTCGCTCGGCGTGTTCGGCGCGCTCATGCCCCTGCCGACTCTGGCGCTGTTCGTCATCGGCGTGTCGATGATCTGGGCGACGGGGTATGTCGCGCTCGCGTCGGTCGTCTGCTCGGGCCTCCTGCCGCTGCTCGCGTGGCTGCGTGGCTACTACGCGTCCTACATCGGCGTGACGGCGGCCCTGGCGGTGATCATCGCCGTGCGGCACCAGAGCAACCTGCGCCGCCTCCTGACGGGCCAGGAGCCGCGGGTGTGGGACCGCGAGCGGATTCCCGACCGGGACCACGGCGTCCCGCCGGCGGAGTGAGGGCGAGGTCAGCGGTCGAAGTTGTCCCACGGACCCGGCGGGGTCGCGCCGGGGAAGCCGGTGGCGACGGGTCCGAGGGCGGAGGCGGGGGGGACGACGTACTCTCCCTGCGCGTTTCCCGCCGCGTGGTTTCTCACAACCAGGAGGGAGGACGTGTTGCCTGTGATGATGCCGATGTTGTTGCTGAAGACGGAGTTGCCCTCGATGCGATTGCTGTCCTGGTTGACGCGCACGCCGGCCCCATCGTTGGCCGGGGTGGTGTTGAACCGCGCGGTGGAGTTCATGACCGTGCAGTAGCGGTCGACCTCGAACCCGTCGCCATCGTTGCTGGTCGACAGGCACTCGAGAATGGTCGTTCCGTCTGTGCCTCGAATGCCGGCGGCATCGTTGGAATTCGCCGCACACCTCGCGATCAGCACACCGATGTTCCCGTAGATTCCACCGCCTCCGTTGTCACTCGCAGTGCATTCGCTGATCACGCCCCCGGCTCCAGGAATGGTGATGCCCGTCCCGCCGTTGCCGTCCGCTCGGCTCTGGTGAACGGAGCCCCCGCTGTCCACCCGGATTCCGGCCCCGCCGTTCTCGTTCGCTTGGCACTGAGAGACAGTCCCGCGGACAATCGCTATCCCGTCCCCGGAGTTCCCCCCGGCGACGCAGCCGGTGACCAACGCATCGAGGATTCCGGCGGTGCTGAGAATTCCGTCACCTGTGTTGCTCTGGACAACGCAGCTCTCGACGCGCGAGTGGTCGCCCACGCGGACACCGACCCCGTTGCCCCTGGAGACGCAGTCGACGACGCTCGACCCCTGGGCGACCTCGATACCGGCGAGGTCGCACGACTGCACTGTGCAGCCCTCGACGCGGCCGTTGTCCGCCGTGAAGTTGATGCCGCGCTCGTCGCAGTCGAAGACGTGGAGGTCCTCGGCGACACCGCCGCGGGCCGCGAGGCGGACGCCGTCGGCGCCGAAGGCGGTGATCGTCCCGTTGCGAATCGTCACCTCGCGCGCGGCGGCGCCCCCCTGGATGCCGATGCTGCTGGCCGTCCCCACGGTCGAGCCGGGGCCGGTCAGGGTGAACCCGTTGAGATCGATGGTCACGAAGCGCTCGGAGACGAAGATGGCCGCGGCGTCCACGGTCGAGAAGGAGAGCGGCTCGGCGACGTACCAGCTCGACCCGCGCGCGCTGATGGTCAGCGGGAGATCCGACTGCCGGATGGGCCGGCGGGCCTCGGGCCCCGGCGTCGAGGCGGGCGCCTCAGGGGGATCGAGGGGGCCAGCCGCGACCCCTCCCCCCAGTGTCGCGATCAGAGTGCATCCGAACAGTCGGCGTCGAGCCATGGCACCGGCTCCCCCTTTCCCCGAAGTGTGTGCCCCGACCGTTTCCCAAGGTCACACCGCGGCTCAAGCGCAATCGACAGCGCGGCGGAGCTGATCTCGCGTGATTGTGGTTGACGGCGGCGGCTCAGGTGTGGTCATTCACCGCTCGTCTTCACCGTGACGCACCGTGCACCGCTGGCATCGCCATCCCGCCATCCCGCGTCCCGGACACCGCTGGTGACCGGGTTCGCCCGTCCCGGCACTCTCTTCCCCGCTTTCCCGCAGCGCCCAGGACACTCGACCGGAGGAGTTCGGCCATGACCGAGACCCGAGAGGCATTCGACATCGCGAAGGTGAGATTCGACGGCGCCGGCCTGATCGCAGCCGTCGCCTGCGACGCGGACACCGGCGAGGTACTCATGGTCGCGTGGATGAACCGCGAGGCGCTGGAGAAGACGCTGCGCGAGGGGGTCGTGACCTACTGGTCGCGCTCGCGCGGAGAGCTGTGGACCAAAGGCCTGACCTCCGGCCACACGCAGGAGGTGACCGAGATCCGGATCGACTGCGACCTGGACTGCGTGCTGCTCCGCGTGCGCCAGCGCGGCGGCGCGTGCCACAACGGCTTCCGCTCGTGCTTCTACCGCCGGATCGAGGGCGGGAGCCTGGTGACGGATCGAGAGAAGGTGTTTGACGATGAGTCGGTCTACAAGAGGCCCTGAAGCCCTGCCGCGCGAGCTGCTCCCGGCCGCGGAGGCGCGCCGCGTCGAGCCGCCACGCGAGGAGTTCCGCGCGCGGGCATCACGGGGCAACCTGATCCCCGTGCACCGGGAGATTCTGGCGGACCTGGAGACCCCGGTGTCGGCCTTCCGCAAGATCGCGGACTCGGCCAACGCGTTCCTGCTCGAATCCGTCGAGCACGGCGAGCGGCAGGGGCGATTCTCCTTCCTCGGCTGTGACCCGGCCCTGCTCGTGCGCCTCCAGGGCGAGCGCGCCGAAGTGATCAACGCCGCGGGCGAGGTCGTCGAGACGCCACCGGACGCCGATCCGCTCGACGCGCTGCGGCGGGTGATGGCGCGCTATCGCCCCGTGGACGACCCCGCACTGCCGCCGTTCTACGGGGGTGCCGTCGGCTTCCTCAGCTACGACGCCGTGCGGCGCTTCGAGCGCCTGCCGGACAAGAACCCCGACGAGCTCGGGGTACCCGAGATGCTCTTCGCGCTCACGGACACGGTGATGATCTTCGACCACTTCCGGCACCGGCTGCGGCTCGTGGTCAACGCGCATGTCGACGGCGGCGATGCCGACGGCGCCTATGACCGGGCGCTGGCGCAGATCGAGGCGATGGAGCGCCGGCTCTCGGCCCCCTCGCCGCCCGCCTCCTCCTCCCCGGCTTCTCCCGGGGCTGCGGGGGAGATGCGAATCGCACCGAACATGACCCGGGCGCAGTTCGAGGCGGCGGTGGAGCGATGCAAGGAGTACATCCTCGCGGGTGACGCGTTTCAGATCGTCCCGAGCCAGCGCTTCACGGCCGACCTCGACTGCGATCCCTTCAACATCTACCGCGCGCTGCGGACGGTCAACCCGAGTCCGTACATGTTCTACCTGCAATTCGGCGATCTGAAGATCGCCGGATCAAGCCCGGAGATTCTCGTCCGCGTGGAGAACGGCGAGGTGACAATCCGGCCGATCGCCGGCACGCGCCCGCGCGGCACGACGCACGACGAGGACCTCGCGCTCGAGAAGGACCTCCTCTCCGACCCGAAGGAGTGCGCCGAGCATCTGATGCTCGTCGACCTCGGGCGCAACGACGTCGGCCGCGTCGCGCAGCCCGGCACGGTGCGCGTGGAGGATCTCTTCACCATCGAGCGGTACAGCCACGTGATGCACATCGTCTCGAACGTGCGCGGGCGGCTGGCGCCAGGCCGGGACGCCTTCGACGCGCTGCGCGCGGGTTTCCCGGCGGGGACGCTGAGCGGCGCGCCGAAGATCCGGGCGATGGAGATCATCGACGAGGTGGAGACGGTGCGGCGCGGCCTCTACGGCGGCGCCGTGGGCTACGTGTCGTACGACGGCAACCTCGACTCGTGCATCGTCATCCGCACCGCGGTGATGAAGGACGGACAGATCCACTTCCAGGCCGGGGCGGGCATCGTCGCCGACTCCGTCCCCGCCACCGAGTACATGGAGACGATCAGCAAAGCGAAGGCCGGCTTCCGCGCCTTCGCGATGGCCAGAGCGATGGGGGGTGAAGCATGAGTGAGTCCCCCGTGCGGCTTGTCGTGCAGGGCCTCCCGCCCAAGAAAGACGGGACCAACTCCATGTGGCGCAAGGGACAGGACGTGGCGCGCCTGAAGTGCTCCGGACCGCTGTGTGCAAGGCGATGCAGGGAGGAGGCCTGTTCAGATTCCCTGGCCCCCGGAGGGGGCTGAGACAGTAGCCGGGGGTAGAGCGAGCGTAGCGAGCGGAACCCCCGGAACCCGGCCCCCTAACCTCATTCGCCCCGGAGGGGCGAGAAAACATCCACCTGGAGCCCCTGATGGGCAGCACGCATTTCACCCTCCTCGTCCACCTCGTCTTCGCCACGAAGGATCGCACACCGTGGCTGACCGGCGCGGTGCACCCGCGTGTCTTCGAATCCCCCGGAGGTGCCCCGCGCCACGCACTCATTCGCAGACGACCCACTGGAGGTCTGACACCATGCTCCTCGTGATCGACAATTACGACTCGTTCACCTACAACCTCGTGCAATACCTGGGCGAGCTGGGGGTGGACGATCTGACGGTGATCCGCAACGACGAGCGGCCGGTGGATGCCATCGAGCGGATGGCCCCCGAGCGCATCGTGATCTCGCCCGGGCCATGCACGCCGAACGAGGCGGGCGTGAGCGTCGAGGTCGTGAAGCGGCTGGGGCCGCGGATCCCCCTCCTCGGGGTGTGTCTCGGACATCAGGCGATCGGCCAGGCCTTCGGCGGCAAGATCGTGCGCGCGCCGGAGGTGATGCACGGCAAAACCAGTGAGATCACGCACCGGGGCGGCGACCTGTTCGAAGGAGTGCCCTCGCCCTTCACGGCGACCCGCTACCACTCGCTGATCGTCGACCGCGCATCGCTGCCCGCGTGCCTGGAGGTCACGGCTGAGACGGGTGACGGGCTCATCATGGCCCTGCGGCACCGCGCGCACCCGATCCGCGGCGTGCAGTTTCACCCGGAGTCGATCATGACGACGGTCGGGCATGATCTGCTGCGGAACTTCCTCCGCATCTGACCGTTGACTTGACGGGGGGGGTGCGGGATAACCCTTCGCCCCGCTGGGGAGTGGTGCAACTGGTAGCACAACGGCCTTTGGAGCCGTATGTTCCAGGTTCGAGTCCTGGCTCCCCAGCCAAGTCCGGCCCTGGTGGCGGGAAGAGGAGTCAGACCAGCCCATGCCCTTGCCGCGTCTCAAGATTCTGTCCGGCAGCGCGTCGCGCGCATTCGGCCGCGCCGTTGCGAAGGCTCTGCACACCGGCTGCATGGAGGTCGAGGTGCGCCGGTTCAGCGACGGGGAGACACACGTCAAGGTGCCGTCGAACGTGCGCGGGGACACGATCTTCCTCATCCAGTCGACCTGCTGCCCGGTGAACGACCATCTGCTGGAGCTGCTGCTGACGGTGGACGCGCTGCGCCGGGCGTCGGCGCGCGAGGTCGCAGCGGTGGTGCCGTACTTCGGCTACTCGCGGCAGGATCGCAAGGATCAGCCGCGGGTCGCGCTGAGCGCGAAGCTGGTGGCGAACCTGATCACGGCCGCGGGGGCGGACCGCGTGCTCACGGTGGATCTGCACTCGGGCCAGATCCAGGGCTTCTTCGACATCCCGCTCGACAACCTCTACGCCGGGCCGCTGTTCATCGAGCACGTCAAACGCAAGTGGAAGGGCCGCGACCTCGTCGTCGTCTCGCCGGACATGGGCAACGTCAAACGGGCGCGGGCGTACGCCAATCATCTGGCGGCGCCGCTGGCGATCATTGACAAAGAGCGGCCGAAGGCCAACGTCTCGCGCGTCATGCACATCCTCGGCGAGCCAATCCAGGGCAAGCACTGCCTGATCTTCGACGACATCATCGACACGGCGGGGACCCTGTGCAACGCGGCCCAGGCGCTGATCGAGAACGGCGCGAAGACGGTGAGCGCACTGTGCACCCACGGGGTGCTGTCGGGGCCGGCCTTCGAGCGGATCGAGTCGTCGGCGCTGCGCGAGGTCTACGTGACGGACACGATCCCGCTGGGCGAGCGGGCCAGGCTGTCGTCGAAGGTCAAGGCCCTGTCGATCGCGCCGCTCTTCGCGCAGGCCATCAAGCGCATTCACCAGCACCAGTCGGTCAGCGCCCTGTTCGAGGTCAAGTGACCGACCCGCAGTTCATCCGGATCGAGTCGGCCCCGGCTCGCTCCGGAGCGCCTCGGGCGCGGCGGCCGGTCAGCCTGCTCGACCCGCTGCTGGACCGCCACGCGCGGGCCCTGCGCGTGGCTCTCGCCGTGATCACCGCGCTCGGCGCGCTCGTCCGGTTTCATGACCTCGGCGCGCAGTCGCTGTGGTTCGACGAGATCGTCGAGAGCAACATCGCCCGCGGCACACTGCCGACGATCATCCCCGAGCTGTGGCAGTGGGAGAACGAGATGCCGGTCGACTACTTCGTCCAGCACCTCGTGTTCCGCGTGGCTGGGTTCTCGGAGGCCGCCGCGCGGGCCCCTGCGGCTCTGTGGTCCACGCTCACCGTGCCGGTGTCGTTCGGCTTCGTCCGCGCG
>JABWBI010000065.1 GCA_013360565.1 Candidatus Sumerlaeia bacterium
TCCGCCCCGGCCTCGCCTTCGAGTCGGTCGCCGGCCTCCGCGGCTGGATCGAGCGGCAGATCGCCTGATCAGGCGTCCTCGCCACCGAGGGCCCGGATCTCCTCCATCAGCGCGTGAACGACGGCCCGCGCCGACTTGGCACCGGTCGGATGCCGCCGTATCAGCTCCTCGGCGGTCAGCGGTTCACCCCAGTGGACGCGCACGCGCCCCGGTCTCGGAAACGACACGCCGCGCGGCATCGACTGGTGCGTCCCGGCGATGTGAGCCGGCAGGATCGGCACACCTGCCCGCAGCGCCAGCAGGCCGGCGCCGCCCTTCGCTTCTCCGAGCCGGCCATCATGTGAGCGCGTGCCCTCGGGGAAGATCGCCAGCGCCCTCCCCTCCCGCAGCAGGTTCACCGCCAGATCGATCGCCCCCCTGTCCCCCTGTCCCTGCGCCAGCGGGATGGTCCCCAGTTTCCGCAGCAGCCACGCGAAGGGCTTCGGCTTGAACAGCGTGGCCCGCGCAAGAAAGCTGAGAGGGCGCCCGGCGCTGCAGCCGAGCACGACGGGATCGAGGTGGCTGCAGTGATTGGCGACGATCAGGACGCCGCCCCGGCGCGGGATCCGATCGCTCCCCCGGCTTCTCAGCCCCAGATAGGTCCACGTCAGCGGGCGCAGAACGCTCCTCGTGATGAAGTAGACGGCGCCCATGGGGAGCCGGTCACACGGCCGCAGGGAGAGACAGCTCGGCCTGCACCTGTGCCAGCAGCGTCTGGACGACGGTCTCGAAGCTCAGTGACGTCGTGTCGATGACCGTGGCGCCGGGTGCGATGCGGAGCGGACCCACGGGGCGAATCCGGTCACGCCGGTCGCGCTCGGTGATCTGCTTCGCCAGCTCCTCGGAGTTCACCCACAGTCCCTTCGCCATGAGCTGCTCGGCGCGGCGCTGGACACGCTCGTCGAGCGAGGCGTCGAGGTAGAACTTCCACCGCGCCTGCGGGAAGACGACCGTCGTGATGTCACGCCCGTCCATGACGACGCGCCCCTGCTCGCCGAGGCGGCGCTGATGCGCCACCAGAATGTGCCGAACCGTCGGCGTGTCGGCGACGAGCGCCGTCGCCACGGAGATCTGATTGGTCCGGATCGCGAGGCTCACGTCGCGGCCATCGAGCCAGATCGTCGGATCCCCCCCCGGATGGGGGCGCAGCTCGATCTGAAGCGTCCGGGCCAGCTGCGCGAGGGCCGGCTCATCGTTGAGCGACAGGCCCTGCTCGGTCGCGGCCAGCGTCACAGCGCGGTACATCGCCCCGGTGTCGATGTAGAGCCAGCCCAGCCGCGCGGCGACTTCGCGCGCCACTGAGCTCTTGCCGACGCCGCCAGGGCCATCCAGGGCGACGATGTCGAGCGCACCCGCGCCCGGATTGCTGTCGCTCACGATTCGATCACCTCGGAAAGATGGGGAGAAGCCACGCCGCAGCCGCGCCGGATTGTTCGGACGCGGTCCCGCCCGGTCAAGGTCAAAGGCGGGATGAAAAGCGCCCCCGCCGCGGGGAGCGGCGGGGGCGCAGGAGGAGGGCCGGCGTCAGCGGTAGAGCTCGTACTCGCCGACCGAGGTCGTCTGCGTCTCTGCGAAGACGAGGATGCGGTCATTGTTGCTGTCGCTGACGAAGAGGCGACGCGGGGAGAGCGAGTCGCAGAGCGTCACATCGCCAGGACCGGCCAGCGCGGTGCCTGTGCCGAAGTCCCCTGTCAGCGTCTGCTCGAGCGTCGCCGTGGCGCCTGCGCCCTGGCCCGACACTGTGAGGATCTGAACGGCCCCCAGCGCGGTCGGAACCTGCTCGCGCACGATCAGCGTGTCCGTCAGCGCGCTGAAGTCGATGCCCTGGACGGCGATCGAGCCCTGGCCCGCGCCGGCTGTCACGAGGTTGTTGAGCACCTGCGTGTAGCTGCCACGCGGACCCGGCGTGGCGACGACGGTCACGAAGGCCGTGTTCGAGCCCGTGTTGTAGATCCCGTAGATGTCGCCGTTGTCCGGGTTGAACGTGAAGTCGCGCGGGAACGTCGAGATCGACGCCGCGAAACCGCCGGGGAAGAGGTTCGTCCCGCTCGTGTCGAACAGGAACAGGCTGTTGACTCCGGTGCCGGTCGTCGGACTCGCGGCGAGGAACTCACCGGTGGCGTCCGAGGCCATGGCCAAGCCCGTCAGACGGACCAGCCCGGCGCCGTTGACCGCTGTCGTGAACGCCGCGTCCTCGGTCCAAGTCAGGCCCGAGCGGTTGTAGCGCCGGATGATGGGCGCCGTGGCCGGCGCGCCGCCTGGATCGCCGCTGGCGAAGAGGACGTTGTCGTTGCTCGGCGAGACTTCGACGTCCTGAATCCCGCGGCCCACCGCACCGCCGAAGGCCACCGTCGCGACCGGCGTGATCGACGCCGGGGCGCCGATCGGATCGGCAATGTAGTGCAGGGTGCTGTCAGCCGCCGCCGAGAAGTTGCCGACGGCGAAGTAGAGGCCACCCGTGCTGTCGGTGTCCAGGCCCGTCGCCACGAGCGCCCCTGGGGCCACGCTGGAGACGCTGATGGACGACTCGAAGAAGAAGGTGCCGAGGGTCGGTGGAGGCGGCGTGCCCAGCGTGATCGATGCCGGCGTGAGATTGAGCCCGCCCGACGAGTAGTTCGGATCGGTCGCGTGGTTGCCCTGAGGAACCGGGATCGGCGGAAGCGTCTGGTTGGAGAAGAACGACCCATCGCCCGAGACATACGCCGTGAAGATCTGCAGCTGCGAGCCCGGAGCCGGAGCCCCCGGAATCGTCGAGAGTGGAATCGAGATCTCGATGCCCGTGCCCACGGTCGCGGGGTCGCCGCCCGTCGCCGCGTCGGGCGGCGTGCCGTCGACGCCGGCGGTGTTCGAGTTGTCCAGCGCGAAGTCGTGCCCGCTGAAGCTCGCCGACCCCGAGGTGTCGGTGCCGAGCCCGCCCGCCGTGAACTCGAGGTTGGGCGAGCCGCCCGAGTCGAGCACCACGGCGTTGGTCACGAGGTTGGCGACCTGGAAGCGGTAGTCGCGGATGTTGGGGTCGCCGGTGGCCTGGCCGATCTTGATCGCGAGGATGTAGTCGACGTTCATCCCCGTCGGGAAGGTCATGCCGCCGATGCCGCCGGCGCCGAAGATGCCGTCGCCGCCGGAGATGCCGGCGAAGACGCCCGAGTCCCCGCCGGCCTCGGCCACGTTGTCGATGAAGACGTAGTAGCCGTTGAAGTTGTCCTCGAGGTTGCCCGTCGAGAGGACGTAGAGGTTGCCCGTGTCATTGGCCAGATAGAGAGCGTCGAGCTCGCCGCCCGAGGTGTCGATGACCCCCGAGGTCGCGTTGCCGAAGCCCGTGTTGGCGTTCTGCACCGCAATCGCGCTGCCATACGCGCCCTCGCGCACACCGTCGATCGGCGGCGTGAACGTGGCGATGACGCCGGCGGTGGCGCTGGACGCCGCGAGGGCGCCCAGTGCGGCTGCGGAGATTGAAAAGCCAAATCGAAATCGCATGTGTGAGATACCTCACCCTGATGCACCGGGGGGTCAAGGCGTGGGACAGTCACACCCCGGACTCACCCTTCCCTCCCCACACGCGGCCGAAGGGCCGGGGGAAGTTGGAGCGGTTGGATACGGTCCTGGGCCTGGTACGGCGGGATGTCAAGCAGAGAGAAATGGGGCTCAACGATTGAGTGCAAAGGCTTTCAGCCCCGCCCCCCATGTCGCCTGAGATCAGCTCTCTGTGCGTGTCCAGGATTTGTCAAAAATTGGACGCGACCCCGGGGCCTCTTGAGGTGCAGCTGGCATCGGTCCTCCATTCCGGGAGATTCGGGGGGCGGCCTTCGGATCCCAGCTCAGGTCAGTAAAATCGGTTTGACATCTGGTTTGCATCGGTCTTACACTATCGGCTGTACCCGGAAGAAAGTTGGGTCGGGCACGGGGGGAGTGAAGCGCAGATTCTTCTCTGCTGACTTCACGCCCCCAGACAAACAATCTGCTGAGCGCCACGAGTGTTCGGTTGGGTTTCCTCGGGGCTCTCCAGCGGTGAGAGGGATTCACCATGCGTCATCTTCTCCTCGGGGCTGGACTCACCAGCCTTCTCATCATGGGCGCGGCCATGGCGGCGCCGCTCGACACGGACTCTTTGCCCGAGACCAGTGTCAGCATCGTGGCCGACGGCGATGCCTCCGAGTGGTTCACCGGTGCGGCTTTCGAGAGCACCACCGAAGGGACGGGGGTTGTCTCCACCGACAACATCCTGATCTTCAACGACCCGGCGGACGACGACCTCGGCGACGGCGACTACACCGACCCGACGGACGCCGCCTACGGCAACGAGAGCGACATCCGCGAGGTCCGCATGGCCGTCAACCCGGACGGCTACCATTTCCTCGTCGTCAGCGGCGCGCCGACCACCGGTCTGCAGATCGCCGATGTGAACTCCTCTCAATTCATGCCTCCGTCCGGCATCAACGACGGCACCGGCGCGTCGGTCACCAGCACCGGGCCCACGGGTCCCCCCTCGCCCGCGGACCTCTCCGGCATCGTCCACAGCCTCAACAACACGAACGTGGGCGGCGTGACAGGCGGCACCGGGGCGGACGCCAATGGCAACACGGTGACCACCGGCTTTGAGTTCTTCCTGCCGGCCGCCGCCCTCGAGGTCGCTGGGTTCAACAACGGCGACTCGGTGAGCGTGCTCGCCATCGTCACCGGCAACACCGGCTTCAAGTCGAACCAGGCGCTTCCCGGCCTGCCCGCGGGGACGGGCAATCTGGGTTTTGCCGACACGGACTTCACCAGCTTCCCGGGCATGACGGCCTTCACCGCCACGGCCACCTCCGCCCCCGGCGCGTTCGCGGGCTCGGGCATCACCATCGACGGCAGCGTCGCCGGCGACGGGGCCACCTACACCGCCGCCAACGGCGTGAATGTCGTCCAGACGATCCAGACTCAGTTCGGTGACGACACCAACCCCTCGCCCTCGGCCGGGGGCGGCTCGGAGCTCGACCAGGGCTTCCTGCGCATCTTCTCCGACGGCATCGCCCTCGCCCTCTGCGGGAACTTGGAGACCAACGGCAACGGGGTCCTCGTCTTCCTCGACACACACGCCAGCGGCGAGAGCGTCATCGGCGGGACCCCCGGCGACTTGCCCCGCACGTCGGGCATGGCGGGCGACACCCTGCCCTTCGAGGCCGACGTGGTCCTCGAGATCAACGCGGCGAGCTCGACGAACTACTTCATCGACTGGCACGACATCGACGCCCCGGTCAGCTCCAACTTCGCCGGCCATGTCGACGTTCTCCTCAGCAGCCAGCCGAGCGGCGCCGCCGGCGTTGTCGACATCCAGAACTTCTCCGAAAGCGAAGTGATCGCCAGCACGGTCGACTCCGAGGACTTGGCCTTCGAGGTCCGGCTCTCCATCGGCGGCAACTCCTTCTCGGCCGTCGGCAACACATCCACCGACATCACGAGCGGCGTCACCGCCGTCAACAGCTTCAACGAGGGGCTCCCCGGCGTCTCCGGGCTCGTCGCCACGGAGTTCACGATCCCCACGAACCTGATCCAGATCAGCCTGCCTCCGATTGACATCCTCGCCGGAGGGCCGGTCAACCTCGCGGTCGCCTCGGGCTTCTCCAGCTCGGGTGGCATCGAATGGGCCGAGGTCGACCAGACCGCCGGCACCAATGTCGGCGGCGGCAGCGACTTCAACACCTTCGACGACTCCGACATCTATGACCTGCTCAGCGCCCCCGGTGCGGGGCAGGCCGTCCAGAACGCCGACATCGTCGCGGCGGGCTTCAACGCCTCGCCCCCGTTCGCCGGTGCCATCGATGAGAGCTACGTCCGCGTCAACATCGGCGCGATCTCCGTCACGCCCGTTTCAGGATTCGAGCTCTACCGCTGAGCCCGACACAATCCTCTCACCAGAGACGCCGGGGCCCCAGGGCTCCGGCGTCTTTCTCTGTGGCCCCCGCGCTTGACACGCAGGGCGTCCGCCGGTAGGGTCGGGGATTCGTGACCGCGCCACAGATGGTCGCAGCGGGAGTCCCCGCCATCCCCCTTCCAATGACGGAGCCGACGATGAAAGTCGCAACCCCGCTGGCCCACAAGGTGGCCGACCTCAGCCTCGCGGACTGGGGACGCAGAGAGATCACCATCGCCGAGAAGGAGATGCCCGGCCTGATGGCGATCCGCGAGAAGTTCCGCGCCCAGCAGCCCCTCAGGGGCGCCCGCGTGATGGGCTCCCTCCACATGACGATTCAGACGGCCGTCCTGATCGAGACGCTCAGGGCCCTCGGCGCCGATGTCCGCTGGTGCTCGTGCAACATTTTCTCGACCCAGGACCACGCCGCGGCCGCCATCGCCGCCGCGGGCATCCCCGTCTTCGCCTGGAAGGGCGAGACGCTCGAGGACTACTGGTGGTGCACCAAGCAGGCGATGACCTGGCCCGACGGCAACGGCCCGTCCCTGATCGTCGACGACGGCGGCGACGCCACGCTGCTGATCCACAGGGGCGTCGACTACGAGAAGCGGTACGCCAAGACCAAGCAGATCCCCGAGCCGCTCAAGACCGATGTCGAGGAGCTCCAGTGGATCGACAAGACCCTGCGCGACACCCTCGCCGAGGACCCGACGTTCTTCCAGCGCTGCGCGGAGAGCGTCAAGGGCGTCAGCGAGGAGACAACGACGGGCGTTCACCGCCTCTACGAGATGCTGCGCGAGGGCAAGCTGCTCTTCCCGGCCATCAACGTGAATGACTCCGTCACCAAGTCGAAGTTCGACAACCTCTACGGCTGCCGCGAGTCGCTGGCCGACGGCATCAAGCGCGCCACCGATGTGATGATCGCCGGCAAGGTCGCCGTCGTCTGCGGCTACGGCGACGTCGGCAAGGGCTGCGCGAAGTCGCTCAAGAGCTACGGCGCGCGCGTGCTCGTCACCGAGATCGACCCGATCAACGCGCTCCAGGCCTGCATGGAGGGCTTCGAGGTCACGACCGTCGAGGACGCGCTGCCCGAGGGCGACATCTACGTGACGACGACCGGCAACTGCCGCATCATCACCCTCGACCACATGCGCAGGATGAAGGACCAGGCGATCGTCTGCAACATCGGCCACTTCGACAACGAGATCGAGATGGCCGAGCTCCAGCGCTCGGACGCCAAGCGCCTCGAGATCAAGCCGCAGGTCGACCAGTGGACCTTCCCCGACGGCCACGCGATCTTCATCCTCGCCGAGGGGCGCCTCGTGAACCTCGGCTGCGCCACGGGCCATCCCTCGTTTGTGATGTCGAACTCCTTCACCAACCAGGTCCTCGCGCAGATCGACCTGTGGACGAACCGCCGCGCCAAACCCGGCGTCGAGTGCCTCCCCAAGAAGCTCGACGAGGAGGTCGCCCGCCTGCACCTCGCCAAGCTCGGCGCGAAGCTCACCGTCCTCACGCAGGAGCAGGCCGACTACATCGGCGTGCCCATCGAGGGGCCCTACAAGACCGACATGTACCGCTACTGAGCGGACACCAGTTCCAACGGACGGCGCCGGAACCCCGCTCCCGGCGCCGCTTCTGTCCGAGCGCTCTCCCCCGCCTGCGGGGGACTTGAATCTCCAGGCGGACTGCGTGAGGATGGCGCTGAGGCCCCTCCCATGAGCAGCGCACTCCGCCAGGCTGGCTTCGAGCCAGACCCCGTCATCGAGCGGTACAAGCGTGACGTGGACATCTCGCTCATCATCGAGACCCTGAAGCTCACACCTGAACAGCGCATCGACCAGCTGGAGGCGGCGGCGCGCGGTCTCGATGTTCTCCGCGACGCCGCCCGGCGCAGTGAGAGGTGACCCTTGGCCACACAGTTCACACGGGCCCTTCAGACGCTCAGCCGCGCCGGGGTTGACTTCATCCTCATCGGCGGGGTGGCGGGCGCGGCACACGGTGCTCCGAGGACCACTCTGGATCTCGATGCTGTGTATGCGCGCAACCCGGAGAATGTCGACCGCCTGGCCTCGGCGCTGGCTCCATTCCATCCCTACCCGCGCGGCGCGCCTCCCGGCCTTCCCTTCGCTTTCGACTCGGCGACAATTGTCCGCGGTCTGAACTTCACGCTGACCACGGACCTGGGGGCCCTGGATCTGCTCGGTGAAGTTGTGGGAGGGGGCACCTACGAGGAACTCCTGCCCCGCACCCAGCTCATGGAGATCCACGGTGTCACCTGTCGCTGCGTGGACTTGCCCACACTGATTCATCTGAAGCGCGCTGCGGGCAGGCCGAAGGACAGCGAGGCCGTGGCCGAGCTGGAGCTCATCTTGGAGCAGCGCCGCAAGATCACTCCCGCCAGTTGAGAATTGTCACGCCTCCACCCGTGTCCTAAACTGGCCACGAGGTCTCCTGTCGAATGCGCTTCTGCGGCCTGCTCCTCTTCCTCGCGCTGGCTGAGGCCAGGGAGCCGCTGCCGGCCGCAGCCATTGACCCCCTCTTCCCGTATCAGTGGAACCTCCTCAACACAGGCCAGCGCGCGGGCATCGTGCCCGGCGAGGACATCGACATCCAGGGCGCCTGGACAGGCGACCCACAGACGGGCCGTCCGCCGCTGACCGGGGCGGGCATCAACGTCTCGATCCTCGACAACGGCGTGCAGCTCGATCACCCCGACCTCGCGGACAACATCGAGCCCTCGGCCCCCTTCGACCCGCTCGATCCCGCACGGCTCGACCTCGACCTCATCGACAACGACGGCAATGCCTGGCCCGCGCAGAACGAGCACGGGACGACGGTCGCCGGGACCGTCGCCGCCGCCGGCCTCAACGACCGCGGCATCATCGGCATAGCCTACCGCGCCGGCATCGTTCCGGTCCGGGTCTTCGGCGCGCCGTCGCAGACGACCGACGAGATGCTCCACAGCGCTCTGCTCCACCGCGTCGACGAGAACACCACGGCGAATCCGGGCCCCGGCCTCGTCGACGTCGCCAACGCATCGTGGTTCATCGAACCCTGGGTCACCCCCGTGCCGCTGGGGCCGCGGTCACGCGAGGCCCTGGAGGAGGGCACTGGGCGGGGCCGGAACGGGCGCGGCATCGTCTATGTCTTCAGCGCGGATCACGGCGGCCACTTCGTCAACGACATGTCCGACGACTGGTTTTTCAACGACGGCGACCTCAACCTCAACGGCTACGCCTCGAGCCGTTTCACGATCGCCGTCGGCCCCTCCGACGGCCAGGGCCGGCCCACCTTCTACCACGAGCCCGGTTCGGGCCTGCTCATCAGCGCGCCGTCGAGCTTCCTGCGGCGCGAGGTCGGCGAGTTCGTCGACTGGGCACAGGACTTCGTCACGCTCTACAGCACGGCGCCCTTCCCGGCCTTCGTCCCCGTGCCCGAGCTCCCGCAGCCCGAGGCCGGTCTCTACTCCTGGTTCTGCGGCGGCGCTTCGCACGCGGCCGCGCAGGTCACCGGCGTCGTGGCGCTGATGCTGGAACTCAGTCCCACTCTCACTTGGCGCGACGTTCAACACATCCTCGTCCGCACGGCCGAGCAGAGCGGTCCTCCCTTGCCGCCCTCGCCAGGGCCACCAGGACCTGACTTCGACGCCGAGGGGTGGCAGCGGACCGCGGGCGGCCACTGGTTCAGCCACGGTCTCGGCTTCGGGCGCGTGAACGCCACCGGGGCCGTCGCGATGGCCCACACGTGGGTCAACCTGCCCGCCGCCACGCCGCTGACCGCGTCGTCCGAGGGTGCCGTCGTCATCCCCGATGGCAGCGCCTCCGGCGCGAGCGCGGAGATCACACTCTTCAATGCCGACGGCCTCCGCGCCGAGGCCATCGAGGTGACCATCACCGGCCTGTCGCACCCGCACCACGGCGACCTGGAGATCGACCTCGTCTCGCCAGGCGGCACGCGCTCGCGTCTCATGCACGCGCGCCCCCAGGCCGAGGTGTCACTCTCCGGATGGCTCTTCACGACCGTCGCCCACTGGGACGAGGATCCCGGCGGGCCGTGGCGCCTGGAGATCCGTGACCGCTCCAGTGCCGTCCCGGGCAACGGCACGCTGACGGGGTGGACGCTCACCGTGCATGGCCATCAGCCACCCCCGGGACCCGCCGGCCTCCTGATGAACTGAATTCCAGGGTTCACAGTGGCGAATGGCCGTGGCATGAGTGGCGTCCTCATGCCCTGCCGGAGGTGACCATGCCCGCCGCCCTCGCACTGAAGCCCCTCAGCCCCCCCAAGCGCCGCCTCATGGGGCCCGGCCCCAGCGACGTCTCGCCCCGCGTGCTCCAGGCGATGGCCACGCCCCTCGTCGGCCACCTGGACCCCGCCTTTCTCCAGATCATGGACGAGATCCGGGCGATGCTCCGCGCCGTGATGAAAACCGCCAACGAGCTCACCTTCGCACTCAGCGCCACGGGAAGCGCCGGCATGGAGGCCTGCGTCGTCAACCTCATCGAGCCGGGGGACGAGATCGTCATCGGTGTCAACGGTGTCTTCGGCACGCGCATGTGCGACGTCGCCGAGCGCGCGGGCGCCAGAGTTCACCGCGTCGAGGCCCCGTGGGGCGAGATCATCACGCCGGAGGCCATCGCCGGCGCGCTCAATCACTGCCGGCCGAAGGCCGTCGCGGTCGTTCACGCCGAGACATCGACCGGCGTCCGCACGCCCCTCGAGGAGATCGGCGGCCTCGCCCGGCAGGCTGGGGCGCTCTTCCTCGTCGACGCCGTGACATCCCTCGCGGGCATCGATCTGCGGGTCGACGAGTGGGGCATCGACGCCCTCTACAGCGGCACGCAGAAGTGTCTGTCGTGCCCCCCCGGTCTGTCTCCCGTGACGTTCAGCGTCCGCGCGGTGGAGGCCATGTCACGGCGCCGGTCGAAGTGCCAGAGCTGGTACCTCGACTCGGCCCTCCTGCGTTCCTACTGGGGCCAGGAGCGCGCCTATCACCACACGGCGCCCATCACGATGAACTACGCCCTGCACGAGGCGCTGCGCATCGTCCTCGAGGAGGGGCTCGACGCCCGTTTCGCGCGCCACCGCCGCGTCCACGAACGGCTCCGCGACGCGCTCGAGGCGATGGGATTTTCC
This sequence comes from Candidatus Sumerlaeia bacterium, assembly GCA_013360565.1. GTDB lineage: Bacteria > Sumerlaeota > Sumerlaeia > JABWBI01 > JABWBI01 > JABWBI01. The sequence continues at coordinate 11,066 of JABWBI010000065.1, forward strand.
TTTCTCGTCGCGCCGGAGCATCGCCTGCCGCAGCTCAACGCCGTCCGCGTGCCGGAGGGCATCGACGAGGCCGCCGCGCGGAGACGGCTCCTGGAGGAGTTCGGCATCGAGATCGGCGGCGGGCTCGGTGCGCTCAGGGGCAAAATCTGGCGCATCGGCCTCATGGGCGAGAGCGCGACCGGCGAGCACGTCGATTCGCTGCTCGACGCGCTGCGGCGCGTGCTCTGAGGTCAGCGGTCCAGCGCCACCGCCGCCACGCCCAGCACGTTCCCGTTGCCAGTGCGGATGCGTCCGATCACATCGGCTCCCGGCGTGACGTCCAGTTTGATCCGCGCGCACGCCGCCCGCGCGTCCGCCAGGATCACGTTCTCCATGTCCTCGACATTGATGCCCGCGCGGCTGATCTCGTTGAAGACGTGGGCGAGCACGCCCGGCCGATTGCGGTGGCGGACGGCCAGCAGACACGTCGCCGGCGTCCGGTCCGCGATGTTCACACAGTTGAGGACGCTCCCCCTCTCCTTGTACGTCCGCACGATGCGGACGACCTCCGCCGCCACGGCCTCCTGCGCCTCGTCGGTCGACGCGCCGATGTGATGCGTCCCGATCACCGCGCGCTCGGCGACGATCGGATCGCTGAACGCCCCTTCCCCGCCGGACGGTTCCTGATCGTAGACATCGAGCCCCAGCCGAAGTCCACGCTCCCGGACCGCCCAGGCGAGCGCACCCGGGGCCACGAGCTCGCCCCGCCCCGTGTTGATGAAGATGCCGCCCGGCGGCATGGCGCCGAGGAGCTCCTGGGTGACGAGCCCCCGCGTCTCCGGGGCCAGCGCGAGGTGAACCGTCAGCACGTCGGCCTGCCGTGCCGCCTCGAGGGGC
>JABWBI010000405.1 GCA_013360565.1 Candidatus Sumerlaeia bacterium
CGACGCACGCGGCGGCGACGACGACGGGGACGACGCTGCGGATCTGGCGCTGGGCGGAGAGCAGCAGGACGAAGAGGCCGAACTCGACGACGGCGACGATCGGGACGAGCGCCGGCTGCCAGACGCCGGGCCAGAAGGCCTCGAGTCCCCCCAGACCGAGCACGAGCGGCCCTGTGAGCCCGGCGAGCGCGAGGGCCAGCACGACAGCCAAGCGATTCGTCTGCAGCAAAATCACAGCGATTCCCTTCCGGGAGAGGGGGACTCACTCCCCGGCGTCAAGACCTCATCGGCTCCGAGGGATGCGAACTTTTCCGCCAAGTGCTTGACGGGCCCGAATGCCGCGCCAGGCGCCAGCGTGACCACGAGTGTCGGTGTCTCTGCGGACGGAGCGTGGATGAGCACCGTCCGGTCGAGCGTCTCGAGGAGGGTCAGGCGCGGGGCAGAGACGCCGCCGTGCGCACAGGCGGCCTGCCAGTCGCGGAGGAGCTCGCGCCAGGTCTCCGACCCGTTGCCGGGGGTGATGAGTTCACAGCGGCGGACCTCGGGGCGCTCGCGGATGCGGGCGAGGATGAGGTCGCGAGTCTGGGCGCTCGACTCGCGGACGGTGAAGGCGCCAGAGAGGGTGAGCTCGTGCTGAAACTTCTCTGCCAAGCGCCGCTGAACCTCGTGGAGCATCGAGGCGACCTCGGGGTCTTCGGGGGTTTCGCTCGTGAGGTCCTCGAGGTACGTCAGGGCGCGGACGAAGTGGCGGTTCTTGAGCGCCATGAGGGCGAGGAGTTTGCGGACGCTGACCGACTCGGGCGCCTGAGTGAGGACGCGGTGGCACTCGTGCTCGGCGAGGTTGTACTTGCCCATGTCGCAGTGAATGCGGGCGAGGAGGACGCGCCCGGCGACGCTGGAGGGCCAGCGGGAGAGGCCGGACTGGCAGACGCGGAGGGACTGGGCGAGACGCCCTCGGGTGCGGAGGGCCTCGGCGTAGGGGATGAACGCGAGCTGGTCGGCGCCGGAGACGACGTCTCGTTCGAGCTCTTCGAGGCTGCGTGTCACGGCGCTCAGGGGCATGGCTTTCAGAGACCTCTGCTGGCGTCGCCGGAAGTCCGCGGCGCGCAGGGGCCCGGGGCGGCCCCCTGCGTCGTCTTCTGTATCGGCAGGGGGGGGAAGTGAGCTGAGCTGGCCGGGCGGGGAGCGGGCGAAAATCTGCACAGGGCATTGCACCTTGACATCAGCAGGGTTGCGCCCTATCTGAACAGGCCTGGAACCCCCAAGGCGAAGGAGTGGCCTGCCATGGCCGAGCAGATCTACGGGAATGCGCTGGGACTGATTGAAACGCGAGGCTTGGTCGGCTCAATCGAGGCGGCCGATGCGATGGTCAAGGCGGCCAATGTGCGGCTGATCGGCAAGGAACACATCGGCGGCGGGCTCGTGACGGTGATGGTGCGGGGTGACGTGGGGGCGGTGAAGGCGGCCGTAGACGCCGGGGCGGCGGCCGCGCGGCGGGTGGGCGAGCTGCTGAGCGTCCACGTGATTCCGCGCCCGCACGGGGACCTCGAAAAGATCTTGCCGGAAGGGTGAGACCCGTCGCGGGTGGAATCGCCCGCGGGATCTCATGGGCGCTTTCGGCTGCACAGACTGAGTCTGTGAATGAGGGTGAGGCGGACTCAGCGAATCGACCATGGACACGCACTCGCTCCGCCGGATCGTCGAGGAGATTGCCGCTCAGGTGCTGGGCGAGCGGTCAGCGGGGGCCACGGAGCCGCGTCCGCTGGTTCTGATGACGGGGACGGCGGCGGGGCTGGAGGTGGTGTTGCGGCAGATCGAGCGCCTTCAGGGCGCGGTGGGGCCGATGGCGGCGGTGCTGTCCGAGTCGTTCCGGGAGATCGTTTCGCCGGAGAGTTTCGCTCAGGACACGGGGGTGAGCGATCATCGCCCGTGCCGGTCACGGGCCGAGGCGGAGGCGCTGTGCGGCGGGGCGTCGCTGGTGCTGGTGGGGACGCTGAGCGAGAATTCCCGGGCCAAGATGGCGGCTGGAATCGCCGACTCGGCTCCGTCGACGCTGTGGTGCGCGGCGCGCGAGGCGCGGCTGCCGGTGTTCATCGCCGAGCCGCCGGAGCCGC
>JABWBI010000406.1 GCA_013360565.1 Candidatus Sumerlaeia bacterium
CATCGAGAGCGGCCAGCGCGTTCTCGACCTCGGCTGCGGCACCGGTGCCGTCCTCACGGCGATGGCGGACGCGGTCGGCCCCTCGGGTCTCGCGGTCGGGGCCGACCTCACGCCTGCCATGCTCGATCTCGCCCGTGCGCGCGCCCGCGGCCGCTCGCAGGTTCATCTCGTCGAGCTTGACGCGACTGATCTCCTGCCCTTCGCCTCGGAATCGTTCGACTGCGTCTGCGCGATCGCGTTGCTCCAAGAGGTCGCCGCGCCGCGCTCGCTGCTCGAGGAGATTCGCCGCATCATCCGGGCCGGCGGCGTCTTCCGCGGCATCGCGACGACCTACCGCACGCTCTGCCCCGCGGCCGAGGTCCACATGGCCGCCGTCGAGCAGCTGCCGATGTTCATCCGCCCCCTCAACACGGTTGCCACGATGTTCATGCAGATCTTCGGACCGGCCGCCGCGACGCGCTGGCTCCCGCTGCCCGGCCTCAGCGACCCCGAGCTGCTCGGCCGGCTCATCGGCCAGCCGTTCGGCCCCGTCATCAGCGAGATCCGCGCCGCTGGCCATGACCCCGCCACCGTTGAGCTCGGCGTGCTCTACATGACCGGACGGCGCGTCGGCTGACGGCATGACGGTCTCCGCCCACGCCTCCTCGATCGACCTCGTCGAGACCGCTCGCCGTGCCTCCGCGCGCCCGTCGGCGTTCCAGGGCATCGACATCCCCAGCTACGAGGACACCATCAACTGCATGCACTGCGGTCTGTGCCTGCCGCACTGCCCCACGTTCTCCCTCACGCAGCTCGAGCGCCACTCGCCCCGCGGCCGCATCCGTCTCATCAAGTCGATCGCCGACGGCCAGCTCGACGTGACCCCAGCCTTTGCCGAGACGATGAGCTTCTGCCTCCTGTGCCGCGCCTGTGAGACGGCCTGCCCCGCAGGCGTCAAGTACGGCGAGCTCGCGGAGGCCGCGCGTGCACAGATCGAGACGAGTGGCGTTCTCCGGTCGCCACGCCGCTCGTTCGTGCGGTGGCTCTTCTTCCGCCAGATCTTCCCCCGGCCCTGGGCACTCCGCCTTCTCGGCAAGGCGACATGGCTCCACCTCCATCTCGGGCGCCCCCTGCTCCGCGGCACGGGCCTCATCCGCCTGCTCCCGAAGCGGCTCCAGCGCCTGGAGGCCCTGACACCCGCGGTCGCCTGGCGTCCCGGACGGGCCCTGATGCGCGAGGTCAACCGCCCCGAGGGCACGCCGCGGGCCCGCGCCGGACTCCTCGAGGGCTGCCTCATGGACATCACGTTCGCCCAGGAGCAGTACGACACGATGGCGGTGCTGCGGCACAGCGGGTGTGAGGTGGTGATGCCCCGGGGCCAGGTGTGCTGCGGCTCACTTCTGGGTCACTGCGGCGATCTGGAGCAGGCGCGGCGACAGGCCAAGCGGAACATCGAGGTCTTCGAGCGCGCACAGATCGACGCCTTGGTCATCAACAGCGCCGGGTGCGGCTCGTTCCTGCGCGAGTACGGCCATCTGCTGCACGGCGAACCTGCCTGGGCCGAGCGCGCGGCGCGCTTCGCCGCGAAGGTCCGCGACGTCTGCGAATTCCTCGTCGAGCTCGGGCCGAAGCCGCCGTCCGTTCCCCTCGCCGCGCGGATCACCTATCACGAGGCCTGCCATCTTGTGCATGGTCAGCGCGTCTCGGGCGCCCCGCGCCAGCTGCTCCAGATGATCCCCGGTCTCGAGTGGGTGGAGCTGCCGGAGGCCACGTGGTGCTGCGGCTCGGCGGGCATCTACAACATCACGAACACCGCCGATTCGATGAAGTTCCTCGCGCGCAAGATGGACAACATCGAGAGGGTCGCCCCCGGGATCATCGCCACGGGCAACCCGGGCTGCATGGTTCAGATCCGCGCCGGCTGCGAGCAGCGGGGCCTCCGCGCCCGGGTCGCGCACCCCATCTCCCTTCTGCGCGAGGCCTACGGATTGCCGCCGAGGGACTGAGCCCTCACGGACCCTTGGGGCGAGGCCTACGGATTGCCGCCGAGGGACTGAGCCCTCACGGACCCTTGGGGCGAGGCGGCGCGGGTGCCCCCGGCCGCGGGGCGCCCAGCTTGGGGGGTCCTC
>JABWBI010000066.1 GCA_013360565.1 Candidatus Sumerlaeia bacterium
CAGCCCCTCCGGCAGCCGCGACAGCACGAGGCCGCCGGCGCCCCGCTCCAGAGCCTCGGGCAGGAAGTCATGGGCATCGAAGCGCTCGCCCCGGAGCGCGACGAACCAATCGCCGGACCGCAGGGTCCGGGTGTCGGTGGACAGACGCTTGCAGACGGCGTGGACGCCGCCGGCGATCGCGCGTCCGCCGGTCACGGCGAGGATGTGGGGGAAGGTCAGGTGCATGAGGACTCCGGGCGCGGGACGGGGGAGCGCTGCCCGATGGGCGGCGCAGGGGCCTCGCGGCGCATGGGGCTGCAGGGCTTCACCGGGTGTGCTCCCGGAGCCACGCGCGCGCCGTCTCCGCGTCGTCGAAGGGGTGTTTCACGCCGTTGAGTTCCTGATAGGTCTCGTGGCCCTTGCCGGCGATGAGGACGATGTCGCCGGGGGCCGCCGCCGCGAGGGCCTCGTGAATGGCCTCCCGCCGGTCCGCTTGGACGTGAACGCGTCCGGCCGCCGCGGCGGGGATGCCCTGCAGGATCTGGTCGATGATCGCGAGTGGATTCTCCGTCCGGGGATTGTCGCTGGTCACCCACACCACGTCGGCGCACTCGGCGGCGATCCGGCCCATCACGGGCCGCTTGAGCGCGTCGCGATCGCCGCCGCATCCGAAGACGACGAGGATCCGGCCCACGCCCCCGGGCGACCGGAGGGCGTGGCACTGGCCGAGGGCCATCTCGAGGGAGGCGGGGGTGTGGCTGTAGTCGACGAGGACGAGGAAGGGCTGGCCCTCGTGGATGGGCTCGAGCCGTCCGGGAATGCGACGGCACTCGGCGAGTCCTCTCTGGATCACGCCGCGGTCGATGCCCAGCGCCTGCGCGAACGCGATCGTGCCCGCCGTGTTCTGCACATTGCCGGGACCCATCAGAGGGGACTCGATCGTCCACGGCTCGCCCAGCACGCGGAGATCGAGAACCGTGCCGAAGGGCGTGGCGTGTGCCGCGAGGATCTGGACATTGGCGCCAGGCGTGCGCCCGAACGTGGTGACGGGCCCCAGAGCGGAGTAGGCCTCCGCGATCTCGAGGCCCAGCGGTTCGTCGATGTTCGTGACCGCCCGTGCTCCAGGGCACACAGCCAGCCCCTCGGTGAACAGGCGTTTCTTCACCGCGCCGTATTTCTCCATGCTGCCGTGGTAATCCAGGTGATCGTGCGACAGATTCGTGAACAGCGCGGCGTCGAACGAGACGCCGGCGAGCCGCTCCTGCTCGATGCCGTGGCTCGACGCCTCCAGGGCGAGTGCCGTGGCACCCGCCCCGCGCATCTCGCTGGCAATCGACGCGAGCGCAACCGGGCTCGGAGTCGTCGTCTCCGTGGGCCAGCGCCGGACTCCAAACCGCCCTTCGATCGTGCCGATGACCCCGGGGCGGTGCCCGGCGGCGCCCAGCACTGCTTCCAGCAGATACGTCGTCGTCGTCTTCCCCTTCGTCCCCGTGACCCCCACCGTCAAGAGATCCCGCGTCGGCCACCCATGAAACGCATGCGCGAGGTGACCAAGCGCGAGGCGGGCGTTCCCCACACGGACCACCGGGGCCCCCGCGATGTCCGCGTACTTGCACCCGATCGACGCGACGATGAGGGCAGCGCCTCGCCGGATGGCGTCGGGAATGTACTTGCCGCCGTCGTCTTCCGTGCCGGGAATGGCGACAAAGAGCGCTCCGGGGATCACCCGCCGTGAGTCGTCGGCGACGGCTGTGATCACCGCCTCCCGATCGATGGCGGCGGGCACCGGCAAGCCGGCATCGCGCAGCAGGTCGCCGAGAGGGCGCGGAGTCGTGCTGGCGGGAGTCTGCGCCACGGCGGGCGGTGTCCCCCCTCAGCCCCCGTGCGCCTGGGGGTCTTCGAAGAAGACGAAGACCCGCGGGACACCCTGCATCGGCGCGCCGGGCATGGGAGCCTGGCTCACCGCGCAGCCCGTGCCCTGGAAGCAGAGGGAGACGTTGAAGGTCGCCAGGCGGCTGGTCACCTCCCGCATCGTGAGACCGGCGAGATCGGGCATGACGGGGCCCATGCGGTCCGGCGGGAGATTGGCGAGCGCGCTGGCTCCGCCGGGGGCGGGCTGGGCGGCGCTGGCCTCGGAGATCACAACCTCGGAAGGACTCTGCGCGATCTCGGTCTGGTTTGGGGGGACGCCGAGGATTCGGAGCGAGTTCTCGACGATCGTGCGAAAGACGGGGGCGGCGACATCGCCGCCGTAGAAGTTGACGCCGCGGCCGCGGCGGAGGTTGCCGACCATGACGACGCAGACCACGCGCGGGTCGTCGATGGGCGCGACGCCGCCGAAGGTGGCGTTGTAGCTCCCGTCGTAGCCACCGGCCTGCTCGTCCCACCGGTCGGCGGTGCCCGTCTTCCCGCCCACGCGGTAGCCCGGGATGGCGGCGAGATCGCCGGTGCCTTCGAGGACGGCCTCCTCCAGCAGCGAGAGCATGCGCTGCGCCGTGAGGCTGCTGATGACACGCCGGCGGGCGGGATTGCGCTCGAAGGAGATCTCCTGCCCGGTGGCGTCTTCGATGCGGAGGACAATCTGGGGCCGGAGCCAGACGCCGCGGTTGGCGATGGCGGCGAGGCCGGCAGCCGCCTGCAGCGCGGTCATGGTGACGCCCTGGCCGCGGCAGATGGTGGAGTGGTCGGCCCCACGCCAGCGCTCACCGGGCCGGAGGGTGCCCGAGCGCTCGCCGGGGAGATCGATGCCGGTGCGCTGGCCGATGCCAAAGGCCGCGAAGTGCCGGGCGAGCCGGGCGGCGCCGACGCGCTCGGCGAGCATGACGGTCATGACGTTGGAGGAGACGGCGAATCCCTGGCGGACGTCCGCGCTGGCCATGCGGTGACCGCGGTCATCCTGGACGAGGTGAGGGTGGATGGGGTTGTACCAGACCCCCCCGTGGAGATCAATGACCTCATCCTCGGTGGTGACCTGCTCCTCGAGGGCGGCGGCGAAGGTGAAGACCTTCATGAGCGAGCCCGGATCGACGGGGTACCAGGTGGCGTAGTTGTGCTTGTTGGCCTCGGGATAATCGGCGTGGCTGTTGAGGTTGTGCGTCGGGTAGCTGGCCATGGCGAGGACCTCGCCGTTGCGCGGGTCGATGACGACGGCGGCGCCCCACTCGGCGCGGTTGGCGAGGACCATGTCGGCGAGGGACTCCTCGGCGATGCTCTGAATGGCGCCGTCGATGGTGAGCTGGACGACATGGCCGGCGCTGGCGATGAGGGCCTCGGGGGCGACAGGCTCCATGGCCTGCTGGGCGTTGTTGCGGAAGACCTCGTCGCTGGCGCGGCGGCCGCGGAGGTGGGAGTTCCAGGCGGCCTCGATGCCGGTGCGTCCGGCGTTCTCTCCCGTCTCGTCGGGTTCGGTGAAGCCGATGACGGCGGCGGCGAGGGTGTCGTTGGGGTAGAGGCGCTTGGTCTCGGGTTCGAGGTAGACGAGGCCGCGCGCGGTGCGGTCGAGCCCCTCGATGAACTCACGCACGCGGTCGGCCTGCTCGGGCTCCATGCGGCGGACGAGGGGGACATAGCCACGGCCCGTGAGGCGCGCGAGGTAGCGGTCGCGGTCGCCACCGAAGATCTCGACGCAGGCGGCGGCGATGCGGCGGCGCAGATTGTCCCCGATGGCCTCGCGGCGTACGGTGAGCGTCTCGCGGAGCACGCTGACGGCGAGGGCGCGGCCGTTGCGGTCGCGGATGTCCCCGCGCTGGGGCGTGAGCGTCACGCGCATGACATGCTGGCCCGCGGCGCGCTCGCGGAAGCGCGCGGCCTGGGCGAGCGTGAGGTGGACGAGCCGGAGAGAGACGAGGCCGAACCCCACGAGCCCGGCGAAGGCGAGGACCAGGATGCGGCGGTGGTGCGTGTTGCGGAGGAGACCGATCATCGTCGTGACTCGCGCTCGGAGTCGAGTTCGACGCCGGCGCTGGCCCCCGTCAAGGCCGGTCCTGGCGATCGAACAAGAAAAAGGGGGTCAGGGGCCCCCCCACGGGGCCCCTGACGGTGACACAGAGCATCGCGGCCTGGGCGGGCGGTCAGCGGGGACGGACGCGCGCCACGAGGGCGATGTGGAGCAGCCACACGAGCAGGCGATCGAGCCAGGTGTCCTTCACGGACGGGCACCTTTCGGCGGGCGGGGTGCGTCGCGGCGCCCGGTGGGGGGCACCGCGCCGTGGGAGCCTCTGCGGGGAGCGAGCAACGGGGAGCAAGGAGCGGGAGCGGGGGAGGCGCGGGTGTGCGGAGGGAAGAGTGCGTGAGCGGGTGCTCGCCCAGTCCGCCGCGTGTGCTCTGTGTCAGGCTCTTGGGGTCGGGACGAAGGCGCGGCGGGGGGGATGTGACGGATGGGGGTGAGGAATGAGGCGGGGTATTCCCCACCCCCTCCATCGTTCTCGCCCAGAGCAGGGAGGGCTGTGCATCCGCGGCCGGCGGGTCCACGGGGTGCGGGGGACGTGAGCGCGAGCGGGGAACGGGAGCGGGTTCTGCGGGGAGCAGGGACGGGGAGCGGGGAGCGAGAGCGTCCACAGTCCGCCACGTCGCGGGCACAGCGTCTGCTGGGCAAGCTTGGGGATTCATCACATCGGCGTCGGGCCTTCGGTGGGGGTTCCTCCTCAGCCTCGGTTTTCCAGGCCGGGCCAGAGCCCGGCCAAGGTCGCGAGCCAGGCGCTGACGCTGCCCGGCACGGTCTGGGAGTCGGGGTGGACCCAGGTCTCCTGGGCCTCGCGCACCTCGCGGACGAGCCGCTGGGGGACGACCATGTGCTGGAGGCGGTTGTCTTCCACCATGCCCAGCTGGGTGACCGCGATCTGCTGCACCCGCGCGCTGTCGGACGCCTCGGTGAGCTCGTTGAGAAGTTGGCGTCGCGCATTGGTCAGCCGGATCTCTTCGCCCTGAAGGCGCCGCGTCTCCGCGCGCAGGGCCGCGGTCTTGAGGCCCAGATGGGCGTGGAGGGTGAAGAGAGCGGCGAAGAACGTGGCCCACAGGACGAGCTTGACGGTGAGCCGCAGGGACGCAACGCGGTCGATGGACTTGGTCTCGGCGACCGCATTGGTCGTGCGGCGGTGGCTGACCTTGTTGGAGGCGCGGCGGCGGGTCATGCCGTCCTCCGGAGGGCGCGCATCTGCGCGCTGCGGGCGCGGGGGTTGGCGCCGACCTCGGCGGGTCCGGGCTTGAGGACGCCCTTGGTGACCCACTCGAACCGGCGGCCGGCGAGGGACTCGCCGGTGCCCTTGACGGCGGCGGTGAAGGCCTGCTTGACCAGGCGCGCCTCGCCACTGTGGAACGCGATCACCGCCAGACGGCCGCCGATGTCCAGGCGGCGGAGAAACGCCGCCAGACCACGGCGGATGTGGCCGAACTCGTCGTTCACGGCGATGCGCAGGGCCTGCATCGTCCGCGTGACCGGGTGGATCCTCTGCCGGCGGATGCCGTGACGCTGGTAGATGCCCGCGACGAGGGCGGCGAGCTCCGAGGCGGTGGTGACCGGCCGGGACTGCTCGCGGCGGCGGACGAGGGCGCGGGCAATGGGGCGGGACAGGCGCTCGCCGCCGAGCTCATAGAGCGCGTCGGCCAGCGGCGTCTCGGGCCATTCGGCGAGCAGGGTGGCGGCATCGGCAGTCATGGGATCCGTCGTGTCAAACCTCAGGTCGAGTGCTGCGTCCTCCCGGGAGAATCCGCGCCCCGCGGCGTCTATCTGAAGCGAATTGAGTCCGAGATCCAGGAGGCCAGCCTGGTATCGAGAGAGACCACGATCATCCAGAAGGCGCTCGAGATCGGCGAAAGAGGCGTGAACCAGCTCCACGCGGGACGCCGCCTCCGGAAGCTGGGCAAGGAGGCGCTGGCGTCCACGGTCGAGGACCCAGGGGTCCCGCTCGATTCCAAGCAGTCGACTCTCACGGTCATGGCGCAGCAGAGCGAGGCTGTGGCCCCCGAGGCCGAAGGTGCCGTCGACGATCAGCTCATGAGCCGCGGGCCGAAGCACCTCGAGCACCTCGGCCCCGAGGACGGGCCGGTGCTCAGGATCGGATGGAGTCACAGCGAGGCCCCTACCTCCTTCGCGTGGTCTGCTCCGGCCCTCATCGGCCGGTGGTGGAGGCGCCGCCGGGCGGGGGCGCCTGAGCGCGGGCGGTCTGGAAGAGCTTCGAGCGCTCGTCCTTGGACATCCGCTGGTACTCGGTCCCCTTGGCGGCGTCCCAGATGAGAACCCGGTCCATCGAGCCCACCAGGATCAACTCCCGCACCTCGGGGTCGATGCCCCCCTCCCGCCGGAGATCGGCGGGGATGAGGATGCGGTTGGACTTGTCGAGCTCCAGGCTTTCGGTGTGGCCGAAGATGTTGGCCTGGAGGCGGCGGTTGTCCGGATTGTCCTCCGGCAGGTTGGCGATGACTTCGGAGTACTTCTCCCACTGCGAGGTGGTGTAGAGCGCCAGGCAGTCGTCCCACCAGGTGGTCACCACGACGCGGTTGACATCCAGCGGGTCTTTGAGAAGCTGCTCCTTGATCTTCGCCGGGATGGTGAGTCGGCCCTTGTCATCGAGCATGGCTCTCGCGGTGCCGAAGAAGCGGGGCACGTTTGCCATTCGCCGATGCTCCCTGCTGGGCCGGTGTCGGGTCCCGGTGTGGGACGGGTCCTGAGGGGTCCCGGGGCTCTCGCCCCATTTCCCCCCACTCAGCCCCATTTCGTCCCACGACGGACCATCTGAAGGTTCGATGAGTTCTTGTCAAGAGTTTCTTTTTCCGCCCCTGCCGGTTTTTTGACGCCTACACGATATTGACTTCATTGGGCTTCATAGATACCAGTCCTGGCATCAGACCCCTTCCTTGGCCTTGGATCGTCAGAATTCCTGCTCTTTTTCCAGCTGCATCGGAGTTTTGACGGTCTGGATGGGGCCTCCCCCACCCGGGCCGTGACTTTTCGGGCTAACCCCAGCTGCGACAGTTGCGGCGCGGTGACGGGCGTCCGGCGGGGGGTGTTGGAGCGTTGACACTCGGGGCGGGTTTTCGGGCTTGAGTTTCCGCCGGGCGGCTGGGAATCAGCAGGTGGACATCCACCGGTGAAAACGGTTCTCCATCTCTCGCCGAGCGTGCGTCTCCTGGGAGCGCGGCAGAGCCTGCTCCAGCTGGCGCTGCATCTGGATCCGGCGCGGTTCGAGCCGGTGATCGTCGTGCCGTTCTCGAAGGGAGGACTGGCCGAGGCCGTGCGGGAGGCGGGTGTGCGGTGTCACTGCGTGCGGATGGGCCAGTGGCGCAAGGCGAAGTACTGGCCGCGAATTCCGTACGACCTGTGGCAGCTGCGGCGGCTGAGCCGCCGCCTGGGCGTCGATGTCGTTCACTGCAACGAGCCGCACGCCGCGCCCTACGGGCTCCGGGTCGCGCGGTCTCGCCGCGTGCCGTGCGTGGTGCACGTCCGGCTCGACAATGTGACCCGCAAGCTCGTCCGGCAATACGGGCTGGGTCACGCGGATCGGGTGGTGGCCGTGAGCGAGGCGGTGGCGCGGCAGTTCGACCCGATCTGGGACGACCGCACGGAGCGGGTGACGGTGATCCCCAACGGGGTGGACCTGGACGGCCTGCGGTCGCAGGCGCCCTCGCGGGAGGAGGCGCGGCGGGCCCTCGGCCTGCGAGCGGGCGATGTCCTCATCGTGCAGGCGGGACTGATCAGTCCGCGCAAGTGCTGCCATGTCGCGGTGGCGGCGTTCGCGAAGATCGCGCGGGATCATCCGCTCGCGCATCTGCACTTCGTGGGGAGTCCGGGGCCGGGGGACGTGATCTATGCACACAGCCTGGACCGGGACATCGCCCGGCGCGGGCTGATCGGGCGGGCTCAGCTGCTGCCCTTCCGGCCGGACATCGCGGCGGTGTACGCGGCGGCGGACATCAACCTGCTTGTGTCGAACCAAGAGGGCTTCGGACGGGTGATCGTCGAGGCGGCGGCCTTCGGGGTGCCGACGATCGGGACCGATGCCGGGGGCATCCCGGAGGTGATCGTCGACGGCGAGACGGGGCTGATCGTGCCTCCGGAGGACCCGGAGGCGCTGGCGCAGGCGATGGTGCGGCTGCTGCTCGACCCGGCACGGCGTGGCGCGCTGGGCCTGGGGGCGCAGCGGCGGGCGGAGACGGAGTACTCGATCGAGCGCCACGCGGTGCGGATGATGGGGCTCTTCGACGAGCTCACCGGCGGGGCCTGAGGGCGCGGATGGGGGTCGAGAACAACAGTTGACGGCCCCGCCGGGGGTTCCCACAATCCGCGCACTCCACGACTTCCCCCGGAGGCGGGCCCGCAATGAGAGTCGTCTTCAAGCGCGATGCGCTGGTTCACGCGACAGGCGTCGTGCAGAGTCTGGTCAATCCGCAGAACACGCTCCCGATCCTGGCCAACGTGCTGGTGGAGGCCAGCGATGAGGCGGTGCGCTTTTCGGCGAGCGACCTGGAGTCCTGCGTGCGCTGCGAAGTGGCGGCGGAGGTCGAGACGGGGGGCGTGATCACGCTGCCGGCGAAGAAGCTGGTGGAGATCGTGAAGGAGCTGCCGAACAGCGACATCCGGCTGACGCTCGACGGGACGAGCGTCACGATCGAGTGCGAGCGGATCCACGAGCGGCTGTGCGGGCTGGACCCGGAGGACTTCCCGCAGTGGCCGACGGTCAAGCCGGAGGCGACGCTGGAGCTGCCTCAGCGCGACGTGCGGGAGATCATCGAGAAAGTGATCTTCGCGGTGCCGACGAAGGACCCGCGCAAGGTCCTGCTGGGCGCACTCTTCGATGTGAAAGACGGGACACTGCGGACGGTCGCGACGGATGGCAAGAAGCTGGCCTTCATCGAGAAGGGGCTGCCGGAGAAGACGAAGGGCAAGGGGACCAGTGTCATCGTCCCTCACAAGGTGCTGGCGGAGCTCCAGCGCCAGCTGGCGGACGAGGGAACCGTGAAGATGGTGATCGGCGACCGGCAGGTGGTCTTCGATCTGGGGTCGATCGTCTACGTGTCGAACAGAATCGACGGGCAGTATCCGAACTATGAGCTGGCGATCCCCAAGGACTTCGACAAGGAGGTCGTGCTCGAGCGCGCTCCGCTGGCGGCGGCGATCCGGCGCGCGGCGGTGATCAGCGACGAGCGTTCGCGGTCGGTGGTGATGAAGTTCGCGGAGAACCGGCTCGAGCTCAACGCGATGTCGTTCGACGTCGGGTCGATGAAGGAGGAGCTGGCGATCGACTACGGGTTCGAGCCGTTCGAGCTCGCCTTCAACTGGCAGTTCCTGCTCGAAGTTCTGCGGGCCATCGACGAGGACAAGGTGCTCGTCCGCATGAACAAGCCGATCTCGCCGACGATCTTCCGCCCGGCCGAGGCCGACCACTACCGCTACGTCGTCATGCCCATCAAGATCACAGACGAGGGCGGGGGGGAGTGAACCCTTCGCCCCTCAGCTGACCAGCGGCAGGAAGACCGCGACGGCGATCAGTCCCACGATCGTCCCCACCAGGACGATCATCACGGGTTCAATGATTGAGGCGAGCGCCTTGACCGTGTCGTCGACCTCGCGCTCGTAGAGATCGGCCATGCGCGTGAGCAGGCGCGTCATCTCGCCGCACTCCTCGCCGACGGCAACCATCTGAACCAGCAGCGGAGGGAAGACCGGCTGCATCGCGAACGTGGTGTGAAGCGATTCTCCATTCACGATGGCCAGATGGGCTCGCCCCAGTGCGCGCGAGAGGACGGCATTGCCCGCGGCGCCGCGCACGATGTCGAGCGCCTGCAAGATGGGCACCCCGGCGGCCATCAGAGTCGACAGTGTCCGCGCGAATCGGGCCATGGCCGTCTTGCGGCAGAGCGTGCCGAGGACCGGGACGCGGAGGGTGGCCCGGTCGAGGGCCAGCCTTCCCCACGGCCGGCGGCCCATCCAGCGGAGGCAGGCCAGGAGAAGCATGAGGAGAATCAGGACCAGGACGGCGTTGGCGCGGATCGCCTCACTCCAGCGGATGAGCCCGGCCGTGAGCGCGGGCAGCTCCTTGCCGGCCTCCTGAAAGGCGGCGGAGAACTTGGGCATCACCTTCCACACCAGAAAGATCGTGATCAGCGCAGCGATCAGGGCGACCGTGCAGGGATAGACCACGGCCGACCGGATCTTGCCCCGCAGCCAGGCTCGGCGGTCGAGCACGTCGGCGATGCGCATGAGCGCCTCATCGAGCCCCCCGCTCATCTCCCCCAGCCGGACGAGGCCCAGATAGAGGGGGTCGAACACCCGCGGATGGCGGCGCATCGCGTCGTGAAGCGGGGTGCCTGAGGCCACCGCGCGACTCAGCGCGAGCGTGGTGCGCGCCAGCGGCGCCGAGTCGGTCTGGCGGGCAAGGACGCGCAGCGCCCGGGTGATCGGCTCGCCTGCGCGCATCAGGGTCGCGAACTGGCGGGTGTAGAGAGCCAGCGCTCGTGGCCTGACCAGAGGACCGCGCGGGTGCAAGAGGCGCAGCGCGATCGGACGGCGCCTCTGGCGCGCGACACGCGCCCGCCGGATCTCGAGCGGGTGGAGACCCGTAGCGTGAAGCCGTTCGGCGAGAATCTCGGGGTCTGCGAGGGGGCTCTCGCCGGTGACCAACTGGCCTTTGGCATCAAGAGCCCTGTAGACGAAGAGCCTCTTCACGATCTCTCCTCCGATCGAAGAGAGGAATATATCTCATTACATAGATTATATAGTTCATTCCCTGGATGTCAATGATAAAGGGCTCTCTTCTAGTGTCTCTTTATATATATTTGATTTTATATTAGTTATATCGAATCAAGCGCCGATATTTCTCATGGATCACGATGGTTGGCTTGATCGATGATGAGAGGAATATCACCAGCATCGATCACTCCGTCGAAATTCGCATCCAGCCACCGGTGGCCGTCTTCGCCCAGAGGCCGGAGGCCGAGGATGACATCGGCGGCGGCGTCCGCATCGAGGCCGGCGGGGGGATCCTCTATGTCGAGCGCCAGACGGGTCGCGAAGAGCAGCGAGTGCGAGGGGGACGCACGGCGGGAGACGGAGATGAGGATGTGGCCACTGGCGCCCGCCATGGCTGGGCTGACATCGAAGACACACTCGGTGCTGGCACCGGCGGGCACGGGCCAGAGCCGCGGCGCTCCCCCCGAGACGCGGGTCTCGATCTGCTCGCCAGCGGTGCGGCGACCGCGCAGCGTCAGCATGATCCGGGCCCCGGTGTGGGGACGGACGCGGACGAGGATCTCGCCGTGATCGGCGAGGAGCGGGATCCCCTGCGCGCCGCCTTCCCCGAAGCCGCGGACGAAGTGCATCCCGTGCGTGCGCTGGGCGAGGTCGAGGTCGAAGTCCGACGGCATCGGCGGACTCAGACGGTAGAGTCGAAAGTCGCGGTCAGTGCCGATGAGTTCGGGCCGCCAGACGGCGGGGAGCCGCGCCATGTGGTCAGGCGTCCACTCGGGGAAGGCGATGATGTGGGTGAGATCGAAGAGCCACTGCATCCGTCGCCAGTGGGCCTCGTCGAGAAGTGCCGGGTCGACGGTGACCTCGTCACGGTCATACAGCTTCCCATCGGCCGTCAGCGGAGTCAGACCGGGGATGTTCTCGTAGTAGCGCCGGAGGGGGAAGCGGGAGGTGTGGCCGGCAAACGCGGGGCGGCCGTGGATCATCTGCTGGGCGTTCGAGAAGCGGGTCTCGTCCCACCAGAGTGGCAGTTCGAGGACCGAACCGTGGAGCGGGTCCTGGGCGAGCTGATGGCAGAGCGCGGCGGACATCGTGGGGATCGTCTCGATGTCGTGGGTGGTGCGCGCGCGGGGCAGCCGCTCGGCGAAGATCACCGCGCAGAGCAGGGTGGCGGCGGCC
>JABWBI010000067.1 GCA_013360565.1 Candidatus Sumerlaeia bacterium
CCGGCATACTGGTTGCGCCGCTCGGCGAGGCGCGGGAACATCGCGTAGACGCGCTCGCGTGCCGCGGCCTTGCCGGCGCGGCCGCGCGGGATGTAGGCGATGGGGATCTCGCGGATGCGGTGGCCGTGCTGGATGAGGCGGCAGGTGAGCTCGACGGTGAAAGCGAAATTGTTGTTGCGAATCGCCAGCCCCTCGAAGGCCTCGCGGCGGAAGACCTGATAGCAGGTCTCGACGTCGGTGAGACGTGTGCGGAAGAGGAGATTGACGAGGAGGGTGAGAACACGGTTCCCCAGCCACTGGAGGGCGCCCATGCGCGGCCGGCCCTGGAGGAAGCGTGACCCGAAGACCACGCCGGCCTCTCCGCTGGCGAGGGGGGCCAGGAGCGCGGGATAGTCGGCGGGGTCGAGCTCGAGGTCGGCGTCCTGGAAGATGACGACATCGCCCGCCGCGGCGGCGATCCCCTCCTTGAGCGCGGCCCCGCGTCCATTGCGCGTGGTCTGGAAGATCACCCGCGTGCCCGCCACCTGAGCCTCACGCTCCAGGATCTCCCGCGTGCCGTCGATGGAGGCGCCGTCGACGACGATGATCTCCTTGTCGATCGGGACGGCGCGGACCTTCTCGAGCAGGAGCTCGATCGTCCGCTTCTCATTGTAGACGGGGACAATGACGCTCAGCAGCACGGGGCGCTCAGTCAGTCCCGGCGCAGCACGGCCGGTCTCTCACGCGTGCTTCAGCCCGCGCTTGACGGCATCGGTGACGATCTGAACGTGGCGGGGCTTGAGGTTGGGATGCATGGGCAGTGTCAGTTCGCGCCGGGCGAAGAGCTCGGTGTTCGGGAGGCGGGCCGTGCGGAACTGCGCGCGGTAGGCGCTGAAGGTGTGGACCGGCGGGTAGTGGTGGCTGACCTGGACGCCGGCCTCGAGCAGGGCCTGACGGACGCGGTCCCGGAGGCGGCTGTTGGGAAGCAGGATGGGGAAGATGTGATGGGAGGGCACGCCCTCGGGATCGCCCGCGGGCATCACGACGCGGTCATCGCCGCGGAAGGCGTCGCGGTAGAGCGCCGCGGCCTTGGCGCGCGCCTCCTGCAGGGCGGTGAGACGGCTGAGCTGGACGAGGCCCAGCGCCGCGGTGATCTCGGTGGGACGGTAGTTGTGGCCGAGGGCGACGACGTCGTAGCCGAGCGACTTCGCGTTGTGCCGCTGCCAGGTGGTGGCGGTCATGCCGTGGCTGCGGAGCAGCCGCAGCCGACGGGCGAGGGTGGCGTTGTTGGTGACGACGAGGCCCCCCTCGCCCGTTGCGAGGTTCTTGTTCGAGAAGAAGGAGAAGCACCCGAGGGCGCCGAAGGTGCCCAGGGCGCGGCCGTGGTGCGAGCCGCCGAGGGCGTGGGCCGCGTCCTCGATGAGCTGAAGGCGGTGGCGCCGGCAGAATTCGTGGACCTCCTCCATCCGGGGCGGGAGGCCGGCGTAGGGGACAAGCATGAGCGCCTTGGTCCTCGGGGTGAGGCGCGAGGCGGCGTCGCGGAGGTCGAGGAGGGGAAACTCGGGGCTCTCGATGTCGGCGAAGACGGGGTTCGCGCCGCAGTGGCGGATCGAGTTGGCCGAGGCCACGAAGGTCATCGAGGGGACGAGCACCTCGTCGCCTGGACCGATGCCGAGGCTGACGAGGGCCATGTGGAGCGCGGCCGTGCCGGAGGAGACGAGGATCGCGTGCTTGGCGCCGAGGTGCTTGGCGATGGCGGCCTCGAACTTGTCCGTCAGGGGCCCCATGGTCAGCCAGCCGGACGTGATGACCTTCTCGACGGCTCTGAGCTCGTCGGGTCCGTAGGCGATGTCCGAGAGGGGGATGGTCCACTTCACGGCGGCAGAGGTCGGAGACTTGGCGCGGGGCATAGGGGCTCCGTCGAACGGCGCGGGCGGGATGGAGGGCAGGAGAGGCCTTGAGAGGCTTCCCCGGTGGCATTCACCCTCCACTGGAGCGCATGGACCGGATTTCGTCAAGAAGGCATCCCGCCCAGGCCCCCGTCACGGGGGAGCCGAGCGGAGGAAGCTCTCGATGGGCATTTCGAAAAGGCTCCCGAAGACGAGGTTGCGCTGCTCGTGCTGCCAGGCCTCGTAGCCCGGGAGGACCTCCTCCTCGAAGCGCTGGAGCGCGAGCTCGGTCAGGACGGGATTGTCCACGATGCGAAAGAGAAGGGAAGATGGCTCGCCCAGGGAGCGCATGGCCTGCACCCACTCCGCCGGCAGGAAGGGGTTGGCGGGTGGGCCCACCCGGTGCTCGGGGCGTGGAACGAGGCGGGTCTGGTCGCTGAGGAGCTCGATGCTGTACTTGAGATGAGGGCCGTAGAGCGCCTGCTCCCAGATCGTCAGCAGCAGGGCATTGGGGCTCTCGTACGGGTTGAAGCAGGCGTACACCGGCCGGCCCGCGCGGAGGTTCGGGGCAATGACGCCTCCCACGAGCGCATTGAGAAAGTAGCGGGCGTCGGGGATGTGCCCCGTGTCCTCGAAGTGGAGCGCCTGGGCCTCCTCTTCGGAGAAATGGTCCCGGTACCAGCCGCTCCACATGAAGTTCGAGCCGAACACCGTCACGTCGGGGCGGATGCCATCGACCAGCTGGGCATACCACATGACATAGGTGTCACCGTCGCCGCGGGTGAGAAGAAGGGAGCCGGGCTCGAGGTGTTCGAGGATGCCGCGGGCCCAGAGGTCGGCGCGCTCGGCCTGTGAGCGGTCGCAGAGGTCCCAGAACCGGACTCCGAGCCAGAGGGGGAGCAGGCCCAGGACGAGAGGTGTGTAGGTGAACCGGCGGCGCAGAAAGAGGCCCTCGACGGCCTCGGCGACCCACAGCAGCCCGAAGGCGATCCAGAACCACGCGGCGCAGATCGTGGGCAGGAGGTACGCCTCGAAGTCGGTGATGTTGTAGACGCCGACGGCCAGCAGGTTGAGCGCGACCGTCAGCGGGACGCTCCAGCGGAGGGCAGGGCGGCTGCGCCACCAGCCGATGGCCATGATGGTCAGGAGTGTCACGGCGGCGAGTGCCGCGAAGGTGGGGGTGCGCGACATGAGCGGAACGAAATTGCCGAGCAGTGTGATGAGCGCGAGCTGGATGCGTGCAAAGACGTTGGGAAGAATCTGATCCGGCTCCCACGCGATTCCCTCCGAAGCCAGGAAGCGAGTGTGGGCGTACTCGCCGCCGCGGAGAACCCAGAGCAGATTCTCCCAGGTCGACGGGTCACCCCAGTTGATGGGGGGATCCTGCGCGGCCCGCAGCGGGAGGTAGAGGATCGGTGCGAGGCCCAGGAGGAACCAGACGAAGCCACCGGCGACCCAGAGCGTGGCCGGGGGCGGACGCCGGGCGGCGCCCTCGCGCCGGTCCCGGCGCATCTGGCGAAGGCGCTGGACCGCGTAGCCGGTGACGGCGGGCAGCAGGAGCACGATGAGCCGATGGTGGGTGAGGGCGAGGCCGAGCAGAAAGGCGATGAGCCCGTCGACCCAGGGCTTTCGTGTGCGCAGGTTCCGCAGCATCAGCCAGACGAGGGCGTTGAAGAGCAGCGCGAACAGCGCATAGACCTCGGCGATGTTGCAGATCTGCCACGTGATGGGCGTGAGGCCCCAGGCCATGGCCGTGCCGCCGGGGATGAGAATGCGCCGCCAGTGGTGGGGCTGCGGCTCATCTTCCCAGTCCTCCTCTTCGGGCATCGCCTCGCGCACGGCACCGAAGAGACAGAGTGCTGCGCCGACACCGCAGGCTGCGGAGAGGATGCTGAGGCTCCAGGCGACCGAGCCGATGGGAAGCATGAGTTCCCAGAGCTTGCCGAGCAGGATGTAGAGGGGATAGCCGGTGGGGTGGGGAATGCCGAGGGTGTGGACGGCGGCCGCGAACTCGAGCCCGTCTCCCCAGGTCGCGCCGGGGGCGAGTGTCAGGGCGTAGACGGTCGTGAGTCCGACGCCGAGCACGCCGACCACAAGTTGCGTGCGCCAGGCATTGGCCCTCACGGCAGCGCTTCCCGGTCCGCCAGGATGCGGAGGAGGCTCGTGCGGAACTCCTGGGGCTGATGGCGCAGCCGCACGGCGAGCGGGTTCTGATGGAAGGGACCGTCCATGAGGTCGGGCAGAAGGGGCGTGATCTCGCTGCGCCACTCGCCGATCACTTCGAGGTCGTGACGGCGATAGAGCTCCTGGGCGAGCTGGCCGTAAGCCTGTGTCCCTCCGTAGGCCGAACTGATCAGCACGAGGCTGCCCGGGGGGAGGGGAGCGACGGCCGTGCCCTCGGGGGTGCTGAGGAAGAGTCGCTGGACGGGTCGTCCGCTCCAGAACGCGGCCTTGGTGGTGTCGCCCTCGGGCCACATGGCGTAGCTCTCATTGGTGAAGCAGGGCGTCCCGGGAGATGCCAGCTCGGCCATCGCCTCGGCCGCGCGCCGGAAATCACCCCAGGAGTCGCGCTGCTTCCAGAGCGATGTCACGTTGAAGACGAGAAGCCATCCGAGGGTCAGCGTGGCGGCCGGCGCGAGCAGACGGGGCCGCTCGATCCCCAGGCGCGCGAGGGCCGCGCCGCCGAGAATCGCCGGAAAGCCGAAGAGTGGAAGCAGATACCGTTCGAGGTAGGACTGGATGAGCACCTGCATGGCCAGGATCCCGATGACGCACCAGAGTGCGACGGCGGCGAAGAGCCGCCAGCGCGGTCCAGCGGCCACGGGGCGCGCCAGTGCCCAGACCGTGAGCAGCGCCAGAGGCCATCCCACGAAGAGCGGCCAATCGACGGCATAGGACTCGACGATCTGAAGTGCCGCCAGCGGCGTGAAGCGGGCAGAGACCTGAGCGCCGTGCCCCTCGACGGCCCCCGCGCCGAGCATCCACACCAGCGGCGCGGTGAAGAGGAGGAAGGAGAGAACGGGGAGGGTGGCCGAGCGCGCGCCTCCCTCGCGCAGGGCAGCGAAGAGCGTCAGTGCCCCGAGGGGCGCGAGAATCCAGCCGGTGTGCCGCGTGAGTGCCGCCAGTGCTCCGAAGGCCAAGCAGACGACGGCCCCCTGGCTCAGGCGCGGTCGTCGAATCGGGGCGATGCAGGCGCCGGCCGCGGCCAAGAAGCCAGCGAGGCTGATCCACCACAGGCCGGCGAAGAGCGAGTCGGTCATCACCCGGATTCCCCACCGCGTGGGGACGGGGCTGACCGCGTAGAGAGCCAGGGCCCAGAGGCCGGCCGCCCTCGACCCTGTGAGCCAAGCCGTGATGGCGGCGAGGGCGATGCCGGTCACGCCGAGGGCCAGGAGGGAGACGACGCGCCCGGCCATCAGCGGTTCCAGCCCCAGGTGATGCAGCCCAAGGCAGAGCACCGTGTAGAGGGGCATGTAGAGGGGGCAGCCGTTGTCGAACAGACGCAGCTGAATCAGCCCGTCAGTGTACTCGGCCGAATTGAGCCAGAGCAGCGGGACCTTCGCGGCCACTGTGAGGGCTCCCAGCAGCCAGACCCATGGATCGCGGAGTGCCAGCATCATTGGACAGGGGGCGGGAGCCATCCTCTACTTCCAGAGCGGAGTGTTGGGAAGGCAAAACTCGGGGCTCGGCCAGGAGGCCCGAATCTCATTTCCACGAAAAGGCAGCTCTGGAAATCCTGCCCCCGCCGTATCGCTCTGGGCGATGATGACCGATCAAAATCGAGATGGGTGATCTGCCAAAGCCTCTCGCCGAGCTCACGAGCGAGCTTGAGCATCTGCACCGCCAGGTGGCGGAGCTGCAGTGCCTGGTGGGAGACAGGCGCCGGACCGAGATCGCCCTGCGGCGGCGCCTGAGCCGCATCGATGCGCTCCGGCGGCTCCACGCCACGCTGACCTCGCACCTCGACTTGGCGGTGATTCTCGACCAGGCGACGCGGATGATCCCCGAGCTGCTGGACGTGAGCCGGGCGACGGTCCTTCTCTACGACCCCGCGTCTGGCGGCCTGGTGGACCAGTCGATGTCCGGCGGTGAGGCAATGCCACGCGGGCCGCAGTCTCAGGCCCAGCCACCGGACCACGGGCTCTCGGGCGCCTGCTTCTCACAGCGCCGGGTCATCGTCGTCAACGACTGCTCGGCAACCGATGTCATCGCGCCCGAGCACGTCCAGTCCCTGAGGCTGCGATCGACGCTGGCCGCGCCCATCACCGTGCAGAACCGGTCTCTGGGCGTCCTCCGGGTCGACGACTGCGAGCGGACCGGTCGATTCGATCAGGAGGACGTCGACTTCTTCACGCTCGCGGCCGAGCAGCTGGGCACGGCGATCGAGAACGCACAGATCTTCGATGAGCTGCAGCGGGCCGAGACGGAGCTGCGGCATCGGGAAGAGATCTTCCGCCGTGCCATCGAGAACGCCGAGGGCGTGCCGTATCGCCTCCGGTTCGGGGCCACGCCGGCCGGCAACCGGTACGAGTTCATGGGGGACGGCGCCCGCGAGCTGCTCGGCATTGCCACGGGGGAGATCACGCCTCAGCTCATTCAGAGCCTCGTGTGCGAGGTGACGCTTCCGGCCACGTCGCCGGAGACGAGCTGGGAGGAGTACGCCGCCTGGGCGCGGGCCGGGCGGCTCGACCGCTACCAGGTTGACATGCGGCTGCTGTGCCCCGATGGCGAGGAGCGGTGGGTGAGCGACTGCTCGATCGCTCTCCGCGGCGAGAGCGGAGAGATGACCGGCGCGCTCGGAATTCTGCAGGACATCACGCGCCACAAGCGGACCGAGCAGGCGCTGCGAGAGAGCAATGATCTCCTCGCGCTGCGGAGCGCCGTGGCAACGGCCGTGACCGGGAGCGAGAGCGCGAACGAGCTCGGGGCGCGGCTGCTGGCCACTCTGAGGGCGGCTGTCCCCTGCGACGCGATGGTGCTCTCTCTGTACGACGCCGCCCTGAACACGGTGCGCACCATGTTCGCCAGTGACACGGTCGACGGAGTGCACGCCGAGACGCCGGTGAAGTCCATCCCTCTCCCGGTGAGGGGCGAGCTGCATGACCGGGTGATCCTTGGCCGCGAGCCTCTGGTGATCCATCGGACCGATGCCGACCTCGAGGGTCAGGGCTTCATCGCCTTCGGCAACCGCACTCGCCGCTCGGCGTCGCTTCTGTGGGTCCCTCTGGTCTCGGGCAACCGGGTCGCCGGAATGCTGTCGGTCCAGTCATACACGCGCGCGGCATACACCCCGAGACACGTCGACCTGGTGATGGCCGTGGCCCAGCCCGCGGGTCCGGCCCTCGAGGCGGCGGTGCTCGGCGAAGAGGTGCGCCGGAGCGAGAGCCATTTCCGGGCACTGGCCGAGAACATCCCGGGTGTCGTCTACCTCTGCCGCAACGATGAGCACTACAGCGTGCTCTATCTCAACGACGCGATCGAAGGGCTCACGGGCATCCCCGCGGCGGAGTTCCAGTCGGGGCGCCGGGCGCTGGCGAGCCTCATTCACCCGGAGGATGTGGACGCCGTTCGCCGGGCGATCGACGAGGCGGTGCAGGGGCGGCAGCCCTACACGCTGACCTACCGGATCGCCCACGCCGGCGGGGCGTGGCGCTGGGTCGAGGAGCGGGGCCACGGGCTCTTCGACGCGCGCGGGGAGCTGCACTCGCTGGAGGGGACGCTCTTCGACATCACGGCGCGGCGCCAGGCCGAGCGCGAGATTCAGATGCTGGCGCACGCGGTGCGGAGCATCAGCGAGAACGTGTGCATCACCGACATGGAGGGCCGCATCCTCTTCGTCAACGACGCGCTGCTCCGGAACTTCGGTCACGGGGAGGGCGACCTCATTGGCCGGCCCGTGACCATTCTCCAGGCGCCGGCGGACGAGTCTCGCCTGGCGGAGGAGATCCTGCGGGCTTCGCTCGCGGGCGGCTGGCAGGGTGAGGTGATCAACAGGCGCCAGGACGGGACGGAGTTTCCCGCCTCACTCTCGACATCGCTCGTGCGCGACGGTGAGGGGCGCGCCGTGGCGATGATCGGCGTCAGCACCGACATCACCGAGCGCCGCCGGGCGGAGCGTGAGCGCGAGGCGCTGCAGGCCCAGCTCCTGCAGGCGCAGAAGCTCGAAAGCCTGGGGGTCTTGGCCGGGGGCATCGCGCACGACTTCAACAACCTGCTGACGGGGATTCTGGGCAATGCGCAGCTCGCGCAGATCGACCTGCCCTCTGGCAGTCCGGCGCGCGCGCCCCTCGATGAGATCGTGCGCACAGCCGAGCGGGCGGCGGCGTTGACGCGCCAGATGCTGGCGTATGCGGGCAAGGGAGCCCTGGCCATGCAGGCGCTGGATCTCTCGGTCCAGGTGCGTGAGATGGTGCGTCTGCTCACGAGCATGATCTCCAAGAAGGTCGAGCTGCGCCTCGATCTCGCGGAGTCGCTCCCCTCCGCATTCGGCGACGCTGCGCAGATCCAGCAACTCGTCATGAATCTCGTCATCAACGGGGCGGAGGCGATCGGTGACAGGCCGGGAAGAGTCGTGGTCTCCACGGGACATGTCGATCTCACCTCGGCCGGTCTCCGCGCCTGCACCTTGGCGGACGAGTGCGCGCCCGGGCCCCATGTGCACATCACCGTCGAGGACGACGGCATGGGCATGGATGCCGCCACGCTCGCCCGGATCTTCGATCCGTTCTTCACGACGAAGTTCACCGGGCGCGGGCTGGGGCTTGCCGCCGTTCACGGCATCGTGCGGGGACACCGGGCAGCCCTTGCCGTTCGCAGCGCCCCGGGGTGCGGCACATGGTTCCGCGTCCACTTTCCCGCGATGGCCGGTGTCACTCCGGTGGCAAACCCTCCGCCCGCCCTTGTCGACTTCCACGGGCAGGGGACGATCCTGGTCGTGGATGACGAGGAGATGGTCCGCAGTCTGGTGGAGCGGGTGCTGACCCACTGGGGCTACACGGTTGTGACGGCTCCGGACGGCCGGGAGGCGCTGGCGGCCATCGAGGGGCGGGCCGGGGACCTCCGGCTGGTGCTCCTGGATATGACCATGCCGGTGTTGGACGGGGTGGAGACGTGCGCGGAGATCCGGCGGCGCTGGCCCGCCATGCCCGTGGTGCTCATGAGCGGCTACGCGGAGGAAGAGGCCCGCCGGCGCGCGCCGGCGGGCGGTCCGTCCGGGTTCCTCGAGAAGCCATTTTCGACCCATGATCTCGCGGCAAAGGTGCATGAGGTCTTGACGGCATCGGCCGGATGAGTGATGAGTTGAGCTGAACTCAGCAGGGGGTTCTCACCTGTGGCGCTCATCTTGGTGATCGATGACGAAGAGGCCGTGCGGCGCGTGATCGTGCGGACACTCAAGTCGGCGGGGCACGAAGTCGTCGAGGCCGAGAACGGCGAGAAAGGGTTGGCCCTGGTGCGAACGATCCCCCCCCCGGTGCTGATCATCACCGACATTCTCATGCCGCGCAAGGACGGCCTCGAGACGATCATGGAGATCATCCGCGAGTGCCCTGAGGCGCGCATCATCGCGATCTCGGGTGGAGGCGCGGCGGGGCACATGGAGTATCTCACCATCGCCGAGCGCCTGGGCGCGATCGCCACGCTCGCCAAGCCTTTCCGCGCCGAGGAACTCCTCGACGCCGTCTCCACGGCCCTCGCGGACTGACGGCTCAGCGGGCCGAGGCGCCGCCGTCGACATTCAGGACGGCCCCGGTCGTCCACGCGGATTCGTCCGACGCCAAATGCAGGATCGCCCGGGCGATTTCCCCGGGGTCGCCAAACCGGCCCATCGGGTACTCCTTCGCGACCTCGGCGGCCAGACCGGGCGATGTCCAGACCGCTGCGGTCATCTCCGTGCGGACAAGGCCTGGAGAGACCATGTTGCACCGGATTCCCTGCGGCGCGTAGTCGACCGCCGTCGCCCGGGTGAGCATCAGGAGACCGCCCTTGGCCGTGCAGTATGCTGCCGCGTGGGGGATCGCGAACTGGGCCAGGTTCGAGCCCACGTTGACGATCGAGCCTCCGCCCGCCCGCAGCATGTGCGGGATCACGGCCCGGGTCATCAGGAACGGCCCCCGGAGATTGATCGCCATGCTCTCGTCGAATGCCTCGACCGTGGTCTCGTGCAAGAGGCCGCGCGCCTCGAAGAGA
This sequence comes from Candidatus Sumerlaeia bacterium, assembly GCA_013360565.1. Taxonomy (GTDB): domain Bacteria; phylum Sumerlaeota; class Sumerlaeia; order JABWBI01; family JABWBI01; genus JABWBI01. The sequence goes on from JABWBI010000067.1 coordinate 10,056, forward strand.
CCGGCGTTGTTGACGAGAATCTGAGGCGTTCCGAGTTCGCGCTGGCAGCACTCGATGATCCGGTCGACCTCCTCCGGCCGGGAGACGTCTGCCGCAATGGGGAGAACCCCTCGCGCCGCGGCGGCGGTCTCGAGGAGAGGCTCAGGCCGGCGGCCGGCGATCAGGACGCGCGCGCCCTCGGCGGCGAAGAGGACAGCGGTGGCGCGGCCGATGCCGGAGCCGCCGCCGGTGATGATTGCGACGCGGCCGGAGAGGCGGCCCATGGCCTCAGTACGCATCGAGCCGGGTCAGCGACGCGGGGACGGCGATGCCGAAGTGATCGCCGATGGCGAGGGCCATCTCATGCCCGTTGTCACGCCAGTCCTGAGTTGTGTTCCAGGTCGTCCCGCCGATGCCCTGCTGGTAGACGCCCTCGTAGGTGATGGCCATGATGTCGGGACCCGAGTAGGAGGGGTTGTTGCTGTAGAAATCGTGGGCCCAGGACTCGACATAGCCTCGGGGGATCAGATTGCTCCCAGAGGTCTGAATGGGATTGACGAAGTTGGGGCTCCGGAAGGCGAAGGCTCCCAGCCAGAGATCCTCGAGATCCGTGATGGCCTGGATGACACCGTTGGGGGGATAGACGGGGTTGTGCCGAAAGTGCATGGGCCGGCTGAAGCCATGGGTCGTGTGGAGATTGAGGATCATCTCGACCGGCGCAGCGGTTGGAGGCGCCGGGGGGACGCTGTTGTACGAGACGATGCGGTCGATGACAGCCTGGCACTCGGGAAACCCGGCGACACCCAGGCCCCCGTCATTGTAGCGGGACTCCATGTCGGCGCCGTTGGGATAGACCGGCGGGTGGGGCGCGGAGGCACGGTAGTTGCCACGCGCATTCCCGTCGACATTGAGCATCGGGACGATGTTGAAGATGCAGCCGCTCAGCAGATTCGCCGCCTCAGGGGTGCCGGAGTTGAGGAGGAAATCGACCAGGCCTTCGACGACGAAGTAGCTCGTGGTCTCGGCGCTGTGGATCCCGGCGTGGATCCAGACACGGCGCTTGCCGGCGTCACCGGCGCCGCTGGACAGCTCGATCATCGGAATGGGACGCCCTTCGACGCTGTTGCCGATGGAGCCGTTGAAGCGCACGGGGCCGGAGGGGCTGACGGCGGGCAAGGAGGCGAGGAACGCGTCACGGTCGGCGATGGTGTAGGGAAAGTACTTCCAGACGCGGAGGGCCGTGACGCCCGCGGGCACGACGAGAGTGAACTGCTGCGAGATGTTGGGCGTCGCGCTGACGGGGCAGCGGGCATCCGGCGTGAAGTTGACGCCGTCCGTGCTCGTGGCCCAGACGGGCAGGATGATGTCGCCCGCGCCGAGATTGGTGATAGAGAAGTTGAGCGTCTCGCCCCCGGTGAGACCGTTGACCTGAGCCCCCCACCACCGGGTGAATGCCGAGGACGCGAGGAGTCCGCCGTTCTCCCCCTGCACACGGAGGGTGATGCTGTGGGTGGAGGGACCGCCGGAGACGGAGCTGAGGACCGGGTCGTAGCTCATCTGCTCTCCCGCGACGTTGGAGAGCGTGACCGCGGCCGAGAGCGCCGTGGAGAGTGCCAGAGTGAGAAGTCCGGCCAATGCGCCTGTTCGCAAACGAGACCACCCCCACCCAGGGATTGAAGGCGTCGGGACGCTAGTGCCTCTCCGACGAAAGTGCAATTCTCAGCTTCTTGTTTCTCCAGCGGAGAAAGCGGTGGATGGCGCGTCCCATGGCCGTGTGTGAGGGGTAG
>JABWBI010000407.1 GCA_013360565.1 Candidatus Sumerlaeia bacterium
GCGCGCGCCGCTGCGCGCGATCGATGGCTTCGCGCGCATCCTCGCCGAGGAGGTCGGGCCGCAGCTCGCGCCGCAGCATCGCGAGCAACTCGCCCGCATTCGCGCCGGCGCCGAGCGCATGGCCATCCTCATCGATGCGCTGATCGATCTCGCCACGGTCTCGCGCCAGCGCCATCGCGGAGCCGCGTCCGGCTGAAACCGCGCCAGGGCCGAGAGCACGGCGGCGGTGATCAGCCCCTCGCCCAGGCCGATCAGCGCGTGGACGCCGAGCATCATCCGCACGAACGGGAGACCGGCATCGGGATTGCCGAGCGTGACGGCGAGAGCCATCGTCACCGACGCGAGCATCACGGACGCCCAGCCCGCCAGGAAGTGTGCCGCCGGCGCCGGCAGGGCACGGCGCATCAGCGAGGCGAGCGCACCACCGCTCAGCGTCGCGACCAGAGCCATGGCCGACACGTTCACACCGAGACTCAGCAGGCCGCCGTCGCTGAAGAAGAGGCACTGCGCGATCACGACCACGGCGAGGCAGATCATCCCGAGCCACGGCCCCAGCGCGATGCCCGCCAGCGCGCCGCCGAGCAGATGCCCCGACGCACCGAATCCGACCGGGAAGTTGACCATCTGAAGCGCGAAGATGAAGGCCGCCATCACTCCCGCCCGCGCGATGGACCGCTCGTCCAGCGTCCGCCGGCACTCGACATGAGCGACGGCGATGGCGATCGCCGCCGCGCCGCCGCCCAGGGTCAAGACCCCGGGGTCCGTGATCACGCCATCAGGCAGATGCATACGTCTCGCCTCCGCGGGTAGCACACGAATCTCAGAATCGTATGCGCCTGCCCTCCACCATGCCTGACCCGGCGGGGCTGTCAAGCGGGCGAAATGACTGCCTCGCCCTTGTGAGTTTCACTCCCTCGCCGCAGACTGGGGTGACCGGCGGAGGTCTTTCCATGTCGCCTCGCTCTGGGGCCGAGTCCCATGACATCCGCGCCCTGGCGATGCGCGCCAGTCTCGCCGTCGCCGTCCTCATGCTCGCCGGCAAGCTGACGGCGTTCTTCCTCACCGGCAGCACGGCGATTCTCTCCGACGCCGCCGAGAGCGTCATCCACATCGTCGCGACGGGCATCGCCGCCTTCAGTCTGTGGTTCGCGTGCCGGCCCGCCAGCGCCCACTTCCCCTACGGCCGCGGCAAGATCGCCTACTTCTCCGCCGGGTTCGAGGGCGCGCTCATCATGAGCGCCGCCCTCTTCATCATCTGGGCCGGTGCCGAGGCGCTCGTCACCGGGCCCGAGCTCCGCCGGCTCGATCTCGGCCTCCTCATCACCGCCGCCCTCGCCGCCGTCAATCTCGCCCTCGGGCTCTTCCTCATCCGCACGGGCCGGCGCCACAATGCGCTCATCCTCATCGCCAACGGCAAGCACGTGCTCACCGACATGTGGACCAGTGTCGCCGTCGTCGCCGGTGTCGGCGCCGTCTGGCTCACCGGCGTCCTCTGGCTCGACCCCGCCGTCGCCATCACCGCCGGCCTCAACATCCTCGTCAGCGCCGCCGCGCTGATGCGCCGCGCCTTCCTCGGCCTGCTCGACGAGGCGCCTCTCGGCCACACCGCCCGCCTCGTCGAGTGTCTGCGCGCCGCTGTCGCCGAGGGCCTCATCACCGGCTTCCACCAGCTCCGCCACCGCGTTGCCAACGACGCCGTCTGGATCGAGGTCCACCTGCTTCTCCCCGGCAGCACGACGCTGCACGACACCCACGCCCGCGCCACCGCCGTCGAGCGGCGCGTCGAGGCCCTCTTCCCCGGCCACACCGTCCACGTCACCTCCCACCTCGAACCCGCCCACGGACACGACGAGCACCACCCCGGCGGCCATGCCCAGGGCGAGGGCCCCCTGACCGCCGCCTCCTGACCCCTGTCCGTTGCATCGCCAAGAGGCCACTCGACAGGTTGGTGGGGGGCAGTGATCCGACCAGAGCGGAGATGCTCACATCCACAGGCACGGTGCGCGTCGCTCATGCCCGAGGGAGAACTCCACCGCCGCGACCGTCACCGCGCGGGGCCGCGGAGCGCCCGGAGGAGGTGTTTGGCGG
>JABWBI010000068.1 GCA_013360565.1 Candidatus Sumerlaeia bacterium
GGTCCGCACCGCGCAGAAGCCGCACCGCCGCGTGCACGTGTCGCCCATCAGCAGGAACGTCGCCGTGCCGTGCGCGTAGCACTCCACGCGGTTCGGGCACCGCGCCTCGTCGCAGATCGTCTCCAGCCGCAGCTCCGCCAAGAGCGCGCGCGTCCTGGCGGACTGTGGCCCCTTGGGCAGGCGCTTCTTCAGATGCGTGGGCAGCGGCATGGTCGAGGCCCCCCTGCCTATCAGACCCCGGTTCCCGCCCGCAATCGGGGAGTGCGGTTCCGGCTCATGGCGCTGGGACGCCTGGGGCCGGTTTCCCCTTCACCCCGGTGAGAGGCCCGCGTCGGGTTTCCATTCCATTCCCGTGCCCGCATGTGAGAGAAGAGCGTGGATGAATCGTGTCAGAGTTGACCCGGCCCTCCTGCGCTGGGCCTGCGACCGCGCCGGCCTGGAGCCAGCGGCTTTGACGCGCCGCTTCCCTCACCTCCCGGCTTGGGAGCGGCAGGAGGCCAGCCCCACTCTCAAGCAGCTGGAGAGCTTTGCCAGAGCAACGCACACCCCTGTCGGCTACTTCTTCCTGCCAGAGCCGCCCGTCGAGCGCGTCCCAATCCCCGATTTCCGCACGGCCGGAGGCGAGCGCATCGGCCGCCCGAGCCCGAATCTGCTCGACACCGTTTACATCTGCCAGCAGCGCCAGGAGTGGTACCGCGATTTCGCACGATCCGAAGGAGAGGAGCGTCTGCCTTTCGTGGGCTCCGCGACCATCGAGAGCGATGTCGTGGCGGCCGCGACGTCCATCCGCCATGCGCTGGGCTTCGACATCGAGGAGAGGCGCCAGGTGCCCACCTGGACCGACGCGCTGCGCCGCTTCATCGAGCAGGCCGACAGCGCGGGAATCCTCGTCATGTGCAGCGGCGTCGTGCTCAACAGCAACAGGCGCAAGCTCGACCCCCAAGAGTTCCGCGGCTTCGCTCTCTCCGACGATCTCGCCCCCGTGGTCTTCATCAACGGAGCCGACACGAAGGCGGCCCAGATGTTCACCCTCGCTCACGAGCTCGCCCACGTCTGGCTCGGTCAGTCCGCCCTCTCCGATGTGGGACCAACTTCCTGGCCATCCCACAGGGTGGAGGCGTGGTGCAACCAAGTGGCCGCGGAGATGCTCGTTCCGCTCGCCGTCCTGCGAGTGGAGTATCGGACTGAGACCCCGCTCCGCGAGGAGATGCAGCGTCTGGCGAAACACTTCAAGGTGAGCACCCTTGTTGTTCTGCGCCGGATTCATGACGCCGGTGGCCTGACGCGCGACGAATTCTGGGAGGCCTACCACGAGGAGCTCGCGCGGCTCCAAGCTCTGCCACGAGGCAGCGGCGGCGACTTCTACCTCACGCTCGGAGCGCGCGTGGGCAAGCGCTTCGCCCGTGCGCTCGTGACCAGCACGCTGGAGGGACGCTCCTCCTTCACGGAGGCTCTGCGCCTGCTCGGGTTCAAGAAGATGGCGACGTTCCACGACCTCGGACACAGACTCGGCGTGGCGCTCTGATGGCATACCTCCTCGATGCCAATGTGTTCATCAGTGCCAAGACCTTGCACTACGGCTTCGACTTCTGCCCGGCGTTCTGGGACTGGCTCATCGTCAAGAACGAGGAAGGCCTGGTGTTCAGTATCGAGAAGGTGAGCGACGAACTGAAGGGCGTGGAGGACGAGCTGTCCGAGTGGGCCGAGGCGCGAGACCAGAGTTTCTTCCTTCGGCCAGACGCGGCTGTGTTCCCTGCCCTCGCGGAGGTCAGCACATGGGCGCAGGGGCAGAAGTACGAGCCCGCTGCCGTGAGCGCGTTTCTCCAGGTGGCCGACTACTATCTCGTGGCTCAGGCGCGCGCCGGAGGCCACACCGTCGTCACCCACGAGAAGCCCACAGCCTCAACAAGGAGGATCAAGATTCCCGACGCCTGCATCGGCCTCGGGATCAAGTGCATGACACCGTTCGAGATGCTTCGCCGCGAGCGGGCACGGTTCGTCTTGGCGTCAAGCCATTGATGCTCTCACGGTGCACGCACTCGGATCGACCTTCGGCTTTCATTGGGACGGACCCGGGGCGTGGCCAGGGCATCGGTTCTCCGATGGCACCGCCGGTCCGGGGTCCGTCAAGCCTTCGCAACCGGCGTGTCCAGCGCCCGGCGGACGTGGTGCACGAGCTGGCTCATCCGGTAGGGCTTGGGCAGGAATCCGACGAGCCCGCCGGTCTTGAAGATCTCCTCGGCCCCCTGGTCGATCGCGTAGCCGCTCGAGAGGAGGATCTTGCAGTCGGAGGCGATCTCGCGCAGATGGCGCGCCAGCTCGGCGCCGTTCATCTCCGGCATCACCATGTCCAGCACCACGAGGTCGATGCGCCCGCGCTGCTGCTGATAGAGGTTCAGCGCCGCCTTGCCGCTCGGGGCCGTCAGCACCGTGTACCCGTAGCGCTCGAGGATCGACGCGCCCAGTCGCAGAATGACCGGCTCGTCGTCCACCAGCAGCACCGTCTCGCTCCCGCCGCGGAGCTCCGACTCATCTTGACTCGGCGTCACGCCCTCGGTCGGCTCGGTCAGCACCGGCAGCGTGATGATGAACTCCGTCCCCTGCCCCGGCCGGCTCTGGACGTCGATGAGACCGCCGTGGCTGCGCACGATGCCGTAGACCATGGCCAGGCCGAGGCCGGTCCCCTCGCCCACCGGCTTCGTTGTGAAGAAGGGGTCGAAGATGCGCTCGATGGTGTCCTCGTCCATGCCCTTGCCCGTGTCGAGCACGGCGACCTGGACGTTCGGCCCCGGGGTCAGCTCGGGGCGGTGGAGGCACTGCGCCTCGTCGGCGAGGAAGTTGCGCGTCGTCAGCCGCAGCAGGCCGCCGCCGGGCATCGCGTCGCGGGCGTTGATCGCCAGATTCATGAGCACCTGCTGCATCTGGGTCGGGTCGGCCTCGACGACGTGGAGGTTCGGGTCCTTGACCACCTCGATCGTGATGTGCTTGCCCAGCGTGCGCTCCATCAGGCGCACCGTCTCGTCGACCACCTGGTTGAGGTTGATCGACTGGCGCCGCATCAGCTGCTTGCGGCTGAAGGCGAGGAGCTGCGCCGTCAGCTCCGACGCCCGTTTGGCCGCGCGCTCGATCTGGTCGAGGTCGCGCGACAGGCGCGTCCCCGGCTCGGCCTGGGTCTGGAGGTAGCTCGCGTAGCCCATGATGCCGGTGAGCAGATTGTTGAAGTCGTGCGCGATGCCGCCCGCCAGCGTCCCGATCGACTCCATCTTCTGTGCCTGCAGCAGGGCCCGCTCGAGCGTCTTCTTCTCCGTCAGGTCGCTGGCGATCACCACGCGGCCGACGACCCTGCCGTTGGCGTCGGTCACCTGGGCCACGGAGTACACGAGCTCGAGCGCGTGCCCCCGCCGGTGGCGCGCGTGGCCCTCGCTCGTCCACGTCCGTCCCTCCGCCAGCGCCTCCTGGATGCGCTCGGCGTTGTGCGCCTCATCGAGGAAGAGCTCGGAGAGACTCAGCCCCAGCACGTCCTCCGGCCGGTGGCCGAAGATCCGCTCGGCGCCGCGGTTCCACATGTTGATGCGCCCGTCGAGGTCGGTCAGGATGATCGAGACGTCGGCGTTCTCCACGAGCGCCCGGTAGCGCGCCTCGCTCGTCGCCACCTGGTGATAGAGCCTCGCCCCCTCGAGCGCGAGCGCCGTCAGGTCGCCGATGCCCTGGAGCAGGTCCAGGTCCTCCTGCGTGTAGGCGCGGGGCGTGTAGCTCTGCACGCTGAGCACGCCCACGACGCGGTCGCGCGCGATCATCGGCACGAACATCAGCGACGCCGACCGCCGCGTCCGGTCGCCGTAGGGGTGGAAGGGGCTGTTGGGGATCGCATCGGGCTCGCGCAGCTCCAGGTGCGGGAGCCGCGTCCGGACGATGTGGCCCGTGTGCTTGGCCGCCAGCGGGACGCTCTCGCGGTTGCCGTCAATCTCGCAGCGCTCGCCGTCGATCGTGTCCACCATCAGCAGCGTGTGGTCCCGCGAGGCGTCGGGCTCGATGACCGAGAGGAAGAACGAGTCCACGGGCAGCAGGCGGCAGATGTCCTCGTACACGATGCGCGCGATCCCCTGCAGGTCGAAGGTCGCGCCGATCGCCTTGGCGATGTGGTTGAGCGCCTCGCGCAGCACCAGGGACCGCTGCGTCGCCTGGTGCAGCCGCGCATTGGCCAGCGCCAGGCCCGCCTGGCGCGCCATCGCCGTCAGCAGGTCCAAGTCCTCCTCGCTGTAGGCCTCCGGCGCGTAGCTCTGCGCCGAGATCACGCCCACCACACGCTGTCCCGAGACCATCGGAGCGAAGAGAAGTGAGCGCGACGGGCGGCCCGTCTCCCCGAAGGCCTGAAGCCCCGCCGCGGGCGCCTCGCCGGCGCCGCGGTGGATGCGCAGGGGGCGCTGCGTCTGAATGACCTCGGCGTATGGGCTGCCCTCCGCCAGGGGGTGGGATGCGCGCTCCGCGATCTCCCGCCTCGCCCCGTCGACGCTGTCCACCAGGAAGACGGGGACCAGCCGCCGCGGCCGCTCCTCCCACAGCTCGATCACGAAGGCATCACACGGCATCGCCGCGCACACCTCCTGGTGCACCGCACGGCAGATCTGTTCGGGGTCGAGCGACGTCGAGCAGGCCCGCGACGTCGCGTTCAGCGCCGTCAGGTGCCGCAGCTGGCGCGCGATCGTCTCCTGCGCCCGCCGCTGCTCGGAGATGTCCCGCAGACTCGCGAAGACGATCCGTTCGCCGTCCACCGGGATCGAGCGCGCGTTCACGCTCACGGGGATCGGCGGCCCGCCGTCGCGCAGCACACGCAGCTCCTCGGCGTTGCGGATCAGCTCGTCCGCCCGCAGCCGCTCGCACAGGGCGTCGACGGCGCCGTGACTCTCCAGCGGGACGATGTCCTTGAAGGGCACACCGATGAGCGACCGCCGCGGCCGCGCCACCAGGCGCGCCGCCTCGTCGTTGACGTCGACGATGACGTGCGTCGCCTCGTTGACCAGGAACCAGGCGTCGCTCGCGCTCTGAAGCAGGACGCGCATGCGCTCCTCGCTCGCGCGCACGGTCTCCGCCTGCGCGATCAGCGTGTCCGCCATCGCATTGACCGCCGTCCCCGCCGCCCCGATCTCGTTGTCCGACCACGGCGCCACGCGTGCCGTCAGGTCGCCCGTCGCCACGCGGTCCGCCGCCAGTGCGAGCTGGTGCAGCGGGCGCGTCACCATCTGCCGGAGCATCAGGTACAGACCGAGCACCAGCACGGACGCCGAGATCAGCGCCACCTGGCCGAGCCGCCACAGCGTGCCCTGCATCCGCTGCCACACCCGCTCGCCCGACACGCTCACCGCCACGTAGGCCGGCCGCCGGCTCGACAGCGTCTGAAACCGCAGCGTCGAGACGTACTGGTCCAGTGTCTCGTCCAGGCCGAACGAGAACACCCGCGGCGGCCCGGGTTCGGAGACCGGCTCGAGCACGGCCGGGCCCACGGTGAGCATCCCGCGGTGCGCCGCCTGAGCCCGGATCTGGCCATCGACCGCCAGCACCACCCGGTCCACCTGTGGCCAGACGTTGACCAGCTCCGCCAGATCCCGCTCGAACTGTTCGAGCCGCCCCTCGCGCTCGACCTGCTGCTGATACTTGCCCATGATCTCCCGCGCCATCACCTCGTGCCACTCGGCCAGCAGGCGCTCGCTCTGCTCACGCTGCACCTGCCAGAGCAGCGGCAGCATCAGCAGCCCGATGCCGAACATCACCGCCGTCAGCCCGCCGGTGAGCTGGCGCGCCAGCGCCCCTTTGGTCTTTGCGACGGGAGTCAATGCGGTCCCCTGCGGTGTTCCTCGGGCCTCGGTGATGTCAAAGCCAGCCGACGGCGCCTCACACAGTGGGCCGACTTTTCAGCCCACTGTATCGGCATCCGAACAGGGTTCATTGAGCGATGCCCGCCAGTCGCAGTGCAACTGGAGGGCGGTGGCGATCCTCACCAATCCAGGAGCTCCCGGCCGGGCACAGCATCGGCCGGGCGAATGCGGGGCGAAGATGAGTGTCAGTAGGTGAAACTGCTGCCCCCGACGAACTCGCGCAGCAGTGAGTGGCGCGGGACCTCGTCCACCGGGATGTCCCGGAAGTACGAGAGAAGGTAGAGGATTCGCCGCGCCTCGGCGTGCTGGGGCACGTCGGGCCCGATCTCCTCGAGGATCGGCACCGCGTACTGGCGCAGGACGCACAGCTCGTACGAGAGCGCGGTGTTGAAGATGTAGTCCGCCTCCTCCTGGAAGGGGAAGATGTTGCGCCCCTCGCCCCGCCGCACGCTGGGCCAGCGGCTGATCGTCTCCTTCGCCGAGTAGCCCCGGTACTGGCTGTCGCGCACCATGCGCCGGATCATGCGCGTGTCGCTCGACGCGATCCGGTTGTGATAGTCAATGTTCAGCTGCGTCAGGGCGCTGACGAACACGCGGAACTTCATCTTCTCCGGGACCGTCGGCAGCAGCCGGGGGTTGAGGCCGTGGATCCCCTCGACGACCAGCACCTGATCGGTGTCCAGGCCCAGCGCCGGTCCCGGGTGGCTCCGCCCCTCCTTGAAGTCGAACCGCGGCATCGCCACCGTCTCGCCCATCAGCAGCCGGCGGACACACTGCGCGAACAGCGGCGCGTCGATCGCCTCGAACGCCTCGAAGTCGTAGTCCCCGTGCTCGTCCCGCGGCGTCCGCTCGCGGTCGACAAAGAAGTCGTCCAGGCTGATCACGACCGGCCGCACGCCGTTGACGCGGAGCTGGACGCCCAGCCGCTTGCTGAAGGTCGTCTTGCCCGACGACGACGGCCCCGAGATCAGCACCACCCGCCGCTGGCCGGGCTTCTCGCAGATCAGGTCGGCGATGTGGCCGATCTTCTTCTCCTGGAGCGCCTCGGCCACCTTGATGAACTCGTTCGCCCCGCCCGCCTCGATGATCGCGTTGAGCTGCGCCACCGTCTCCAGGCCCAGGATCTTGCCCCACGCCTCGAACTCGCGGTACACGCCGAACAGCTTCGGGTACCAGACGAACTCCTGCAGCCGGTCCGGGCCCGAGTGGTTCGGGTAGCGCAGCAGGAACCCCGGCGGGCAGACGCGCAGCTCGAAGGTCCCGAGCAGCCCCGTCCGCGGCAGCAGGTACCCGCAGAAGTGGTTCAGGTGCTCTCCGCACCGGTACAGGCTGATCTTCGGCTCGCGCCGCCACCGCAGCAGCTCCACCTTGTCCGGCTGCCCGTTCGCCTCGAAGATCGCCTGCGCCTCCTCCACCGTCACCTGTGTGCGCTCGAACGGGAGATCCGCCTCGATGTGCCGCCGCATCACGGCCGCGATCTTCTCCAGGTCGCGCTCGCCGACCTCGACCTCCTCGTGCGCCATGCGGTACTTCGCCGCCAGCAGCTGGCAGAAGATGCCGTCGCCCAGCGTGTGGTTCACGTACACCTGGAGGTCGGGATAGACCTCCCTCGCCGCGATCACCAGCAGGTAGCACAGGCTCCGCTGGTAGAGCATCATGCCGTCGCGCGAGGCCAGCGTGATGAACTCCACCGCCGCGTCCTCGCGCAGCGGCGCCCCCAGGTCCGCGATCTTGTTGTTCACCTTCGCCGCCACGGGCTCGAGCGCCAGCCCGTGGCCGTCGAAGGCCTCGAGCAGCTCGCGCAGGCGCGTCCCCGCCGGCACCTGCACGCGCCGTTCCCCCAGGCGGATCGTCAGCGCCGTCGTCGGCGGAGGGGTCAGCTGCGGGTCCAGAGCCATGGCACACACTCATCGGCCGGGATCGTCTCGCCCCCGACACACGTCACCGGGCGAAGCCGGCCACCATGCCTCGCCCGCCCCCGCCGGTCCACCTCTTTGTGCCGCCGCGCCGCGGCTCGGCGGGCAAGAGAGAAGCCCCGGGCCGCGCGGACCCGGGGCTCGTCAGGTGAGAGGTGACTCGGCGGGGAATCAGTTCGCCGAGAACACAGAGAGTTCGACCGGCACCGCGCCGTTCGGGTTGGCGCCGGTCACGTTGATCGCCGACACCGGGTTGGTGCGCGCCGGGCTCGCCGCCGAGGCGAACGCGAGGTTCGCCGCCCCGACCGGGTTCACGCGCAGATAGTCGTCGAGCCCCGCCGGAGCCGTGAATGGGACGCTGAACACGGGCGCGAACGTTGTGGAGACGAAGTTGGGGTCGGACGCTCCGCCGCCCGTCGCCACGCGGTCGGTCACGGTCTGGACGACAGAGCCGGCGATGGCGACGGAGTTCAGTGTGTGTGCGCCGTCCTGCACGAGGGCGCTGTCGTCCTCGTTGTAGATGGCGGCGCCCGTGCCGACCAGCTCGTAGACGTCGCCCGCACCCGAAGCGATCAGGTTGCTCGCGGTGATCGTCGGGGTGCCAGTGCCGAAGCTGGCTCGCAGCGTCCGGCCGTTGCCGGCGGTGGGAGCGTTGTTGTTGTGGATCGTGACATTGGCCAGCGTCGTGGTGTTCGCCGTGCCAGTCATCGTCAGGTTGGCCGCCGTCGTCGTGTCGGGGGCCACTCCAATCGAGGTGTCCAGGTCGCGCTGGTTGTCGGCGATATATGTGTTCGAGATCGTGTCATTGCCGCCGCCAGCGAAGTCGATTCCGTCCTGATAGTTCCCAATGGCATAGGCATAGTTGATGTCGACATCGCAGTCGGCGTAGAAGCCCTCATTCCGGGCCGCGCCGGTGATGTCCTCCTGCCAGCCGTTGTAAATGAAGAACACCGGGTCTGTGATCGTGCCGTTGACGTTGATGTCCGCCGTGGCCGGGGCCAGCGTGCCGACCGTGCGCACCCCGGAGCCGTCGTTGTAGGAGAACACGCAGCCCTCGTTGATGTTCACCGTGACCTCGGCCGTGCGCGAGATCACGAGACCACCACCGCGGCTGAGCGGAGGCGCGGCGTCAAGCACGATGTGTGTGAAGTAGCAGTGATTGAGATCATAGGTCATCAGTGCGCCAACGCTCGGCGCCGCGTTGGACCGCAGCTCCACCGCGTTGTTCCCACCGCCCCCGCTGAAGGCCCGGAGCTCCGCGAGGCGGGCAACGCGCGTGTCTGCGCTCGCCGCGTGGACGAACGGATTGGTCACGGGTTGACCCGCGTTGGGGTGACCCGTGGGACGAATTGCGGTGAACATCACGCGCTCGAACAGGTGCGACACGGTCGAGCCGGCCGCCCGGTTGTAGGACTGAAGCGCGCGCGCGCTCACGCCACCGCCGGTGCCTGTGCTGGGCGTGAGGATCAGATCACGCAACGTCACACCGCCGCCGGTGTCGTTGTTGATCACCATGGCTGCCGCGGCACCCGCGATTCCGATGCCTGAGCTCGTGATGCGAATGTGGGCGAGCTCGCCGCCGTACACGCTGCCGGCGACGGCCCCGTCGATCGTCAGCGGGAAATCGTTGTCGAGCAGGATGCCCGCCGACTCGTCGACCGTCTGCGCCGTCACGCTGATCGTCGTGCCGCCAGCCGCCTCGAGCGTCCGGACGTCGACCATCGCCGCGTTGATCGTCGCGTAGCTCAGGGGAAACGTGGCGTCTCCCGTGGCCGCTCCGCCGACGCCGTCGACGGTCGCCGTGGCCGTCAGGCCCGCGGTCACCGTTCCCAGCGCGACAGCCGCTGTGAGAATCATCAGTCTCGTCTTCATGTGGTTCTGTTACCTCCAACGCAGATGAGAACACTTCGGAGGTCAAAGGCCCCACACTCCGGTGCCGGTCCGACGTCAACCCCAGACGCCGGGGCCCTTCCTCCAAAATGGAGCCTCTGCTCCGGTGCAAGGAAAGTCAACTCGCGACACGCTGCTCTCCCGCTTGGACCGTGTGAAGTCGCAGTAGGCTTGACATCGCTTTCAGCAATTTGGACGCGACGCGGTCGATTGCGGTGTGAACCTCACTTCTTGCGCGCGTCTGCGCCAAGTCGGGACTTCACCGGAGGGTGAGCCCGATCTGTCCAGAGTGATGGCATCGCTTGCAAAACCAGTCTTCTCAGCTCTCTGCGCCTGTCGATTTTCCTCGTTTCGCTTGACGCCCTCGCCAGGCTGCGGCAACTTCCTCTCCGCAGCACGCGGAAGTCGTCCCCGGGAGGGAAGCGACAGCCAGCAGCCACCGCCGCCGTGCGGTGGTCGGGGACGTTTCGCCACCATCAGGGAAGGAGCTTCTGACTGATGAAGCGACTCGCCATCATCTGCACCACGCTCGGCGTCCTCGCCATGAGCGCCAGCGCCGCCGTCCCGACGCTGACCGAGAACTGGGGCCTCGGGGCGGGCAATCCCGCGACGACCTGGTTCGCCAATGACAACAACACGCGCAGCGCCGCGTACAACCCGGTGACCGACCATGTGCTCGTCGCCAGCCGCACCGGCGGCGCGAATATCCGCATCCTCGATGCCTCGAATGGGACCGTCGTGGGCGCCCTGGACGCGAGCCCGGCCGTCATCACCGGCGGGGTCTTCGTGATCAACGAGATCGACGTCGCCGACGACGGGGCCATCTATCTCTGCAACCTCGTCACCTCCGCCGGCACCGGTTTCAAGGTCTACCGCTGGGCCAATGAGTCCGCCCCGCCGACGACCGCCGTCCCCGCCGGTTCGGTCAACCAGCGCACCGGCGACTCCTTCGCCGTCCGCGGCAGCGGCACCTCCACCGTTCTGTACGCCAGCGGCTCGGGCAACCAGTTCATTGAGGTCTTCACGACCGCTGACGGCGTCAACTTCACGGACGGCACCGACATCGACCTGGGAACGGTCAGCCTGGGGCGCATGGGTCTGGCCCCGCGCACGGACAACACCAACTTCTTCCTCTCGTCCAATGGCACCCCGAAGCGCGAGGTCAACAGCGCCGGCGTGCTCGTCTCGCTGATCGACAGCAACGACTCCGAGGGGCTCAACAACGCGATGGGCGACCTCGGGTTCGCCGAGATCAACGGCGTGGACCTGCTCGCCGCGGCCAGCGGGAACTACCTCAACCCCGACACCGGAAGCACCGCGCGCTTCGGCCGCGTGCTCCGCGTCACCGCCTCGACGGCCTCGCCGTTCATCATCGGTGACACGCCCAACCTGCTCGACCATCTCGGTGCCAGCAACGCCAACACCAACGGGACGGGCGCCGCGACGTTCGACACCGCCCGCGGCTCGGCGATCATCCTGATCTCGAACAACCGCATTGGCTCCTACGGCACGTCGCTCCCCGTCGAGCTCACCTCGTTCGACACGGAGTGAGCCGCCGCTCACCCCGCAGACTCGGGCCGGGATCGCAGCGATCCCGGCCCTCTCTCATCAAGGCGTTCGCCGCAGCGCCAGGCGCCAGTTCGCTCCCGCGCGCATTGCTGCCGCCGCCTCGCGGAGCGCCGCCGTCCGCTGACGCGCCAGGGCCGTGTTGGCCAAGAAGTCCTCGGCCTCCGCGAAGGTCTGCGCCCGCTCGGGCTCGATCGCCGTCTTGACGTAGATCAGGCGCACGTCCTGCCGCGGCGCCACCACTGCGCTGGCTTCGCCCGCCTGGAGATCGAAAAAGGGCCGCCCCGGCAGGAAGGCGGGGGGTGTCTCCAGCCAGCCGAGGTCGCGCACCTCGACGGTGTACTCGCTCGACGCGTCCCACGCCCGCACCCGCGCCACGAGCTCCTCCGACGCGTCCCAGTCCGCCGCCAGGGCCTCCCGCACGCGCTCGGCCTCGGCGTCCAGGCCC
>JABWBI010000408.1 GCA_013360565.1 Candidatus Sumerlaeia bacterium
CTTCGCGTCGCTGGGCGTGTTCGAGCGGGCCGCCGAGGGGACGGTGTATCTGCGCAACGCCGATGCGCTGCCGGCGCCGCTTCACAACCGGCTGCACGCGGCGCTGGCGAGCCAGCAGGTGACGCGGGTGGGGGCCAAGCGTCCCGTGGCGCTACGGGCGCGGCTGATCAGCGCGACGAGCGCACCGCTGCTCGAGATGGCGGAGTCGGGGCATTTCCGGCGCGACCTGTACTACCGGCTGAGCGTGGTGGCGATCACGATGCCGCCGCTGCGCGAGCGGCGCGAGGACATTCCGCTGCTGGCGAACTTTCTTCTGGAGAAGATCAACCGGCGTCTGGGCAAACGTGTGGACAAGGTCGCCTTCGAGGCCATGCTGGCGCTGACGACGTACAGTTGGCCGGGCAATGTCGCCGAGCTCGCCGAGCGGCTCGAGAGCCTCGTCGCCGCCGACACGCACGGTGTGATCCGCGTGGCGGACCTGCCGCCCGCCCTTCAGCGGGAGATCGGCAACAGCGACAACACGGTGGCGGCGGCGAACGTTCCGCTCAAGGAGGCGAAGAAGCGATTTGAGCGGGAGTACTTCAAGGACCTGCTGCGCCGGACGCGGGGCAACATGAGCCTGGCGAGCCGGTCGTCCCGGGTGGGGCGGCCCTACCTGTACAAGAAGATCAGCGACTACGAGATCGATCCGAAGGATTACCGCTGACGGTCAGTCCCGCCGGGCGATGACCTCTGCCAGGAGCCCGACGACAAGGACCTGAAGACCTCCGAGGACGAGGACCGCGACGGTGCCGTCCATCACGCGGTGTCCCCAGAGCCACGAGATCAGGAAGACCGCCAAACCCAGCAGCCAGAGGACGAGGGCCAGGGGGAGGCAGACGCGCATGGGGTTGAAGAGGAAGATCGTGCGGAGGATGGTGAGGATGAACTCGCGCGTGTCGCGGACAGGTCTCCAGTGCGAGGAGCCGACCCGGGGGTGGTAGTCGATCGGCTCGAAGTGTACGGGGCGGCCGTCGCAGAGAAAGGCGAGTGTGACGGTGGTGGTGAGCGAGAAGCGATCGGGGAGGAGACGGAGGTACGGGAGAACGGAGGACCTGCGGAAGGCGCGGAGGCCGGAGTTGATGTCCGGGATGCGCTGCTCGGCGAGATGCGAGGCGAGGCGCGTCAGGGTGCCCTTGACGAGGCGCCGCAGGGGCGTGATGGCGACGCGGGGTCCGGTGCGCGAGCCCACGGCCATCTCGTGGGCCTCGAGGGCGGCGAGCAGGCGCGGGACGGCGTCGACGGGGTAGGTCCCGTCCGAGTCGATGATCACCAGGTGCTCGCCCGTGGCGGCGTGGATGCCGGCCTTGAGGGCGGCGCCGTAGCCGCGGTTGACGGGCAGGCGCAGGAGGCGCGTCCCCGGGGGCAGGGCGTCTGCCTCCACCGGCGTTGCCGAGCCGTCATCGACGACGAGAATCTCGGCGGCGGGACCCACCTGGGCGCGGAGCGCCTCGACGAGCGCCCGGGGAGGCTCGGGCTCGTTGTAGAAGGGGATGAGGACGGTGACGGTGGCCATGCTGCTGTCGCGCCGAGGCGCAGAGGGGCAGACGTGCGGAGAAAAAGCAACCACTTCTGGTCCGTTCTCAGCGGAGCACTTGGTGGATGAGGTCGGCCCCGAAGTACACCAGACAGGCGCCGCCGAGCGCGGTGACGAGGGCGAAGAGACGGGGGCCGATCCAGCGGCGGGCAAAGGCGAGCGTGAGCGAGAGGGCGATGGTCCATGAGAGGGCGCCGAGCCAGACCATGGCGCTGGCGGCGAGCCGGTGGGGCAGCGTCAGGTCGACGAAACGGAGTGAGAGGGAGGACCAGAAGGCGAGGGTCATGGGGTTCGAGGCGCACATGGCGACGCCGATGAGGAAGTGGGCGGGGAGCGAGTCGGCGAAGCGGGGCGGTGCCGGCGGGCACGTAGAGGCCCACGGCATTGAGCGGCACCACCATGCGCTCGCAAGTGACGCCCGGCGAGGTCTCGACGCGCAGCGGCTCGAGCGTCT